>DASTAW010000040.1 GCA_035712365.1 Terriglobia bacterium | reverse complement strand
TACTCCCGTCTCGAGTGACGACTCATGGCAACCCTCCTCCATCTCCCTGGATTCGGGTTACACCTAAAACGGCGCGACGGGTTACATCCTTAAATGTCTCGACAGCCTCTCATCAGTTACATTTAACATGTCTCCATACGTTACCTTGACGCTCCCGGTGAAGGCAACTAAAATTGAACCTTTACCCTTCAGAAAGGATTCCAGCAAGAGGCGCTATGCTCGATGGTCCCATCCCCGAAGGACTCACCTTCGATGACGTTCTCCTTTTGCCCGCCCGGTCGGGTGTGTTGCCGGCCACGGCTGACACCCGGGCGCAACTGACGGCTCGAATCACGCTCAACATTCCCATTGTCAGCGCCGCCATGGACACGGTGACGGAGTCGAGCCTGGCTATTGCGCTGGCGCAGCAGGGCGGGCTGGGCGTCATCCACCGCACCTTGCCGATCGACCGGCAGGCGATGGAAGTGGACAAGGTCAAGCGCTCTGAGAGCGGCATGATTGTTGATCCTGTTACCATCGGTCCCCGGCAGAAGATTGCCGAGGCGCTCGAGATCATGGCGCAGTACAAAATCTCCGGCGTGCCCGTTACGGAGAACGGCAAGCTGGTGGGCATCCTCACCAACCGCGACCTCCGGTTTGAAACCCGCACGGACCTGAAGGTGGAAGAACTGATGACCCGCGAGAACCTGATCACGGTTCCCGTGGGAACCACTCTGGAGGAGGCGGAACGGATCCTTCACCAGCATCGGATCGAAAAGCTTCCAGTGGTGGATGAGAACTACGTGCTGAAGGGGCTGATCACCGTCAAGGACATCCAGAAGAAGATCGAGTATCCGCGCGCGGCCAAGGACTCGCACGGGCGGTTAAGAGTGGGGGCGGCGGTCGGCGTCACGGGAGATTTTCTGGAGCGGGCGCAGGAGCTTGCCCACGCCCAGGCCGATGTAATAGTGGTTGACACTGCCCACGGCCACTCCGAGCGCGTGCTGGACGCCGTGGCGGCCATCAAGAAGGCCTTGCCCGATGCTGAGGTGATTGCGGGCAATGTGGCCAGCTTTGAAGGGGCGCGCGATCTGATCGAGCTTGGCGTTTCGGGGGTCAAGGTTGGGATTGGCCCCGGGTCAATCTGCACCACGCGTGTGGTTTCCGGCGCGGGCGTTCCGCAGATCACGGCCATCGCGGAATGCGCGCGCGCGGCGCGCAAGGCAGGCGTTCCACTGATTGCGGACGGCGGCATCAAATTTTCCGGTGACATCACCAAGGCTATCGCCGCTGGGGCAAGCGTGGTGATGATCGGCAGCCTTTTTGCGGGCACCGAAGAAAGCCCGGGGGAAACCATCCTCTACCAGGGGCGGACCTTCAAATCGTATCGCGGGATGGGCTCCCTGGGGGCAATGCAGGAAGGTTCCAGGGACCGCTATGGCCAGGAAGATTCAACCTCCAAACTGGTTCCGGAAGGCATTGAGGGCCGCGTGCCCTACAAAGGCCTGCTGGCTGACATGGTGCAGCAACTTGTCGGAGGACTTCGGTCCGGCATGGGCTATTCCGGCTGCGCTACAGTTCCTGAGCTTCAACAGCGCGCCCGGTTTGTAAGGATTTCATCGGCGGGGCTCCGTGAGAGCCACGTGCACGACGTCATCATCACCAAGGAGGCCCCGAACTATCGCCTCGAATAAAACCTCCACTCCGGTCAGAGGCGAAACAAAGCTGCAGGCCTTCTGGTGGTGGGTGCTGGCTATCGTCTGGGCTGGCGTCATTTTCGACATGTCCACCCGGACCTTTGGTGCGTCTTTCACCGACCATCTCCTTCGCGAGATTCTGGCTGCCCTTCATCTGAGGGTATCTCCCCACGCGTTTGCCTTTTTGGCTACGGCGGTCAGGAAGCTGGGCCACTTCACGGAATACGCGATATTTTCCATTTTCCTCTATTACGCTCTGGCTGGCGGTCGTCGCAGCGCCTGGAATCCCAGGAGGGCCCTGGCCTGCATTCTGCTCGCCGGGCTTTACTCGCTGACCGACGAATTCCATCAGCGGTTCGTACCCGGCCGCGGCCCCTCGCTTATGGACTGCGGCTTTGACACCATCGGCGCGGCGCTCGGAATGCTGGTGATGTATATCGCGGGGAGGGATCCGCTCCAACCCGACGGCGAACGCCAAGGGGGAGCATCCGGGGATGACAAACCAATCGTGACCTGAGCGGTCTATTCTGCTCCGGAGCGCGCGGAGGCGTCCATGCTGCCCAGATTCGCAAGATCGAAGACCATGGCCACTTCATCACAACGGAAATACTTCTCGCACTGCAGGCAGTCACGCCAAACCTTCTGGGGCAGCGCGCCGCGCTCGACGGGGTAAAAACCCATTTTGGAGAAGAAATCAGGGACCATCGTGAGCGCGAAGACCCTTTTGAGGCCGAGATCTTCTGCCTCGTGCATCAACCGGTTTGTCACCGCCCGGCCCAGTCCCGCGCTTTGCTGTTGAGGGTCCACGCAAAGCGAGCGGACTTCCGCGAGCTCTTCGCTGTACACGCGAAGCGCTCCACAGGAGGCCACCTGGCCGTCGATCTCCGCCACCGTGAACTCCCAGACGTTTTCATAGAGCTCGGGGAGGGCGCGTGGAAGCAAGACCTCCTCAGCAGCGTACTGATGGATAAGCTTGAACAGAGCGGGAACGTCGCCGGGGCGGGCCTTGCGGAGGACTGGCGAACTCGCGCTCTGGTTCGACTTGGAAGCCTTCATAGGGGCCTCCACGGGAGACGGCGTGATGGTGATAATCTCCATGCTCAATGGGACTGCATCAGCAGCAGGAGAAGCGCCTTCTGAACGTGCAAACGGTTCTCAGCCTGGTCGTAGACGAGCGACCTGCAGGAATCGATCACGGCGTCGCTGACTTCCTGCCCCCGGTGCGCCGGGAGGCAGTGGAGGAAAACGGTGTCGGGCCCCGCAGCCTGCATCAGGCTTTCCGTCACCTGGTATGGGGCGAAGACCTGCGTCCGGAGATGAGCGGCGTATTCCTGGCCCATGCTGGCCCATACATCCGTGTAGACCGCCTGTACGCCGGCAACGGCCTCCAGCGGATCGCGGAACAGATCGATCCTGGCGCCCGTCGCGCGAGCCAGGGCTTTGGCCTGTTCCACCATTTGCGTTTTGGGCTCGAAGCCGGAGGGCGTCGCAACCCGCACCGTGGCGCCCAGCTTTGCGCCGGTCAGCATCAGCGAATGGCAGACGTTGTTGCCGTCGCCGATGAAGGCGAGCTTCAAGCCCTTCACGCCGCCGAACTTTTCCGTCAGGGTAAAGTAGTCGCCAAGCGCCTGGCAGGGATGCAGCAGGTCCGTAAGGGCATTGACCACGGGAATAGCGGCGTTTTCGGCCAGTTCGACGACGGAGTTGTGAGAGAACGTGCGGGCTACGATACCGTTCACCCAGCGGTCCAGATTGCGGGCCACATCTTTGATCGATTCCCGTTCTCCCAGGCGCGGTTTGGAGTGGTCCAGGTAGACGGCAAATCCTCCCATGCTGGTCATGCCCACTTCAAAAGTCACGCGAGTGCGGAGTGACGGCTTTTCGAAGATCATGGCCAGTTGCTTGCCGGCCAGCGCCTGTGCGTATGCTGCGGGCGAAGACTTCACTCGATTTGCGAGATCAAAAATCAGTTGAACGTCGTTCGCAGTGAGATCCTGGTCCGCGATTAAATCATGAACACTGAGCTGTTCTTTTTTTTCAATCTTTTCCATAGTCGCAACGGGCGTCATGCGCGCACCCCTTTCGTTTCAATGCGTGATGCAGAAATTAAAATCGAGCGCAGCACCTCAATCAGTTGATCGACGTGCTGCCGCTGGATGATTAGAGGAGGAAGAAATCTCAGGACCTGCTCCTGCGTGCAATTGAAGAGGACCCCGGCTTCCACCCCCTGCTGGACGAGTTCCTTGCCGGGGATGGAGAGTTCCGCGGCGAGCATCAGCCCCTGGCCGCGGACCTGGCGAATGACGGGTAGTTCTTTTTGAAGACCCAGCAACTGGTCCTTAAAATACGAGCCAACCTCGCGGACATGCTCCAGAAATTCGGGCCGCTGGAGGATTTCAAGAAACTTCAGGGCCAGACGGCATTGCAGCGGGCCGCCGCCGAAAGTCGTGCCGTGCATGCCGGTATGGAACGCCTGGGCCACTTCTTCGCGAGCCACCAGGGCCGCCAGCGGCAAGCCGCCGGCCAGGGGCTTGGCAACCAGAACGATGTCTGGCTTGAGGCCCATCCGCTGATAGGCGAAGAAATTGCCGGTTCGGCCCATGCCGCACTGGATTTCATCACAGATGAACACCGAGCCGTGCTCGCGGCAGAGTTCCTGGCCGGTCCTCAGGAATTCCTCGTCGAGTTCCACAATGCCGCCTTCGCCCTGGATGACTTCCACCACCAGCGCGGCAACGTCCGGCGAAAAGTTTCTCTTGAGATGGACCACGTCATCCTGGCGGATAAACTTCACGCCCGGCGGCAGAGGCTCGAAGGGCTTGCGGTACTTTTCAGGCCAGGTTACGGCCAGGGCGCCCATGGTGCGGCCGTGGAATGAGTTCTCGATGGCCAGGATGCCGGTGCGGTCCGGCGAATGCTCGCGACCGTAAGCGCGGGCCAGCTTGAGAGCGGCCTCGACGGCTTCGGTGCCCGTGTTGGCAAAGAATACGCGGTCGAGTCCTGAGAGCTTTGCCAGTTGATCGGCCAGCGGCGCCTGGAAACGATGGTAGATGAGGTTCGAAACGTGGAGCAGGTCCTCCGAGGGATCGCGCAAGACAGCCATGATTTCCGGGTGCGAGTGGCCGAGGGCGTTTACTCCGAGGCCGCCGAGGAAGTCCAGATATTTCCGGCCTTGATCGTCATACAGGCAGCAGCCCTCGCCGCCCGTTGCCAGAAAAGGCAGGCGCTGATAGGTGGGAACGAGCCTGCGTTCTTCAAGTTTGGCGATCTGTTGGTAGTTCATTATGACCTTACGATCCGTGTCCCCACGCTCTCACGTTTGATGACAGTCCGAAGCAAAGAGTCTTGCTCGTCGGGAGAAATGATGTCGATCTCATGGACGCCCTGCCGAAGGGTTCGCGCGCAGGACCGCAGCTTCGGAATCATTCCGTCCCGCACCGTGCCCTTATGAATCAGGCTCTGAATATCCTTGAGCCGTACCAGGGGAAGCAATCGCCGTTCTGCGTCCCACACACCGCCGGATTCGGTCAGGTAAAGCAGCCGGTCGGCTTCCATGGCGATTGCCAGCGCCGCCGCCAGGTCATCGGCGTTGATATTGAGGTATTCACCGCCGGCGCTGAGCCCCAGGCTCGCCACCACGGGTACGAACCCCTTCGAGAAGGCCAGATTGAGAATGGCGGTGTTCACTTTTGTCGGACGGCCAACATAACCCAAGTCCTTTTTAGTCCCATTGGCAGTTGCCGAGAGGCGGCGCGCCGTCACCAGCTTGCCGTCGCCGCCGCAGATGCCCATCGCGGGCTGTCGCTGCCCCTCGAGTTCGGCCACCCACTGCTTGTTGATGATGCCGGCCAGCACCATCAAGGCAACGTCGCGCGTGGCGGCGTCGGTCACACGCAGGCCGTTATGAAACACCGTCTCAATTCCCAGGCGTTGGAGCGTGCTGGTCAGCGCCTTGCCGCCCCCGTGGACCACCACCACGCGATGGCCGGCCCTGGCCAGACCAGCAATCTGCCGCGCCAGGTGTTGGCGCCGAAACTGTTCTTCCGCCGACTGGCCTCCTGCTTTGACAACAATTTTCAAATCAGTGCCGTTCCTTCGGCAAAGCCATACATGACGTTCATGTTCTGGATGGCCTGCCCCGCCGCTCCTTTAATCAGATTGTCGAGGGTGGATACGATGATCATGCGCGTGCCGTCAGTGTCAAGCGAGAAGCCAATATCCATATAGTTGGTCTGGGCAACCGATTGAATTTCCGGCACGCCGGCATCCAGCACGCGGACAAAAGGCGCCCCGGCGTAGAAATCACGGTAGAGAGCGACCACTTCCTCATGCGCCCGGGACTTCGACAGACGGACATAGGTGGTGCTCAAAATCCCGCGAGTGATCGGCAGCAGGTGGGGCGTGAAGACGAAATCCTTCTCCCCCAGGCCCAGCTCTTGCAGCATCTCCGGAACGTGACGATGGCTGAACAGTCCGTAAGCGCGGCAGTTCTCGTTGACCTCCACAAAATGCAGCTTCTCACTCACCCCCCGGCCCGCTCCGCTGGCGCCGGACTTGGAATCGGAAATCACGCCTGCCTTCGCGTCAATCCAGCTCCGCTTCATGACGGGCGCGAGCGCCAGAATCACCGACGTGGCGTAGCAGCCTGGATTGGCAACCAGGCGCGCCTTTGCGATACTCGCAGAGTTCAGCTCCGTCAGGCCGTAAACGGCTTTTACCAATTCTTCATGGGCGCTGTGCTCAAACCCGTACCAGCGCGGATAAACCGACGCGTCCTTCAGCCGGAAGGCAGCGCTCAGGTCAATCACGCGCAGATTGCGTTCCAGCAACTGGGGCGTGATTTCCAGGGCCGTGTGGTGCGGAGTGGCCAGAAAAACCAGGTCTACTTCCGAAGGCGGCAAGGCTTCCACAGAAAGCGGCTGGCAGGGAACCGGGAATTTTCCCCGCAGGGAGGGGTGAGAGTCTTCTATAGGAAACTCTTTTTTGCCGTCCCGTCCGGAAGACATCAGCCGGGTAACCCGCGCATGGTGATGGCGGCCCAGCAGGCGCAGAAGCTCAAGCCCCGCATAACCGGTAGCGCCCGCAACAGCTACGCGGACGGTCGTGGATGAGCCCTCGTGTTTGCCTGGGGTGCTGACGATTTCGGCCTCGGCTATCGCCTTCACGGGTTCGCCCGACAGGAATATTTATGCAGCATACGCATAATTATGTTTCTACTTGAAACGCTGCGCCCTGTCAAGGGAAAATAGTACCTGCCGGGGGAGACGCCGGCAGGCGAAGCCGCATGCCGGACGAGGCGGGTTTTAAGAAAATGAAAATCGCAATTTCGATACCGGAAAAAGAGAAAGCCAAAGGGCAGGAGTCGCCTTATTTTAAGGCCCTGGTGGCCGCCGGGGCCCAGCCCGACGAAATCCAGATGATAATGTCCTCCGGGAACGGGCTTCCATCCTCAGGTGACTTTGACGGGGTACTCCTGGCTGGTGGGGAGGATGTTGATCCAGAACTTTACGGTGAGCGGGTGAAATACGACAGCGTGAAGATCAATCGCGCCCGCGACGATTTTGAAATAGCCCTGCTCCAAAAAATGCTCCGATCACGGCTTCCCATTCTGGGGATCTGCCGGGGGATCCAATTAATCAACGTGCAGTTTGGCGGAACGCTTTACCAGGACTTGAAAAGCGAAACGGCGCTCGAAATTGATCACAAGCAGCAGGGCAGCCGCAGCGCGACCGCTCATTCCGTCACCGTGACGGAGCCGGACTCGGTCCTGCACGGTTTCTTTACGGGCATGTGCAGAGTGAACAGCCTTCATCACCAGGCGATCAGGCATCTGGGCAGGGGACTGAAGGTCACGGCGCATTCGGAGGACGAACTGTACGAGGCTGTCGAACTGGCGGAGGAATACCCCTTCTTTCTGGCCGTCCAATGGCACCCTGAGGAGATGATTGGTGAACATCCTGAGCAACTGAGGATTTTTCAGGATTTTGTAGCGAGGTGCCGGGAATGCGCGGCGGAGAAGACCTCATCCCGATAGCCATTTGTAGAAGTCTCCAGCGCCAGAGCGGAAGCTGACCGACCGTGTATCCCGATTTGCCAGACTATCTTCGTCCCGGGTTAAGGCTCGTGTTCGTCGGGTTTAATCCCGGCGAGCGCTCGGCCAGGATCGGACACTATTACGCGGGCCGGGGCAACCAGTTCTGGAATTTTCTTTTTGAGTCAGGCCTCACGCCCGTGCATCTGAAGCCCGAGGATGACCACCGCATACTCGAATTTGGCTTCGGCTTGACGGATATCGTTAAACGATGGTCCAACTCCATCAGCGGCTTGAGCAAAGCAGACCTTTGCCACGGCCTGCCCGCACTCAGATCAAAACTGCTGCAGGCCGCTCCAGCAGCCATAGCGTTTAATGGCAAGACCGGGTTTGAGTGGTTCCAGGGAAGCAAGGCTGAACTGGGTGCGCAGCGCTCCGTTTTTGGAAGCTCGCGGATTTACGTCCTGCCCTCAACCAGCGGACGCAATGGAAGCCTTTCACGTTCCCAGAAGCTTGGCTATTTCAGCGAACTCAAACGGTGGCTCGATTAGCGAGATCAGGATCACAATGCGAGTGGCGAAAGGCTTATCGTCAGGAGCGGGCTTGAAAGACTGGCTCCACGCCGCCATCTCAGCTATCCTTTGCTTTAACTAAAAGACCCCGAGGAAATATGCCAGCCAGGATCTATTTCATGAAGGGTGATATCACGGAGCTTGAAGTTGACGCGATTGTCAACGCGGCCAACAACGAACTGATCCTCGGAGGCGGAGTTGCGGGCGCCATCCGGACAAAAGGCGGCCCGCGAATCCAGGAAGAATGCGACCGCATCGGCTCCATCCGCCTGGGCGAAGCTGCCGTGACTACGGCGGGCAACCTGAAGGCCCACTACGTGATCCATGCGGCCAGTATGGAGATGGGCGAAGAGACCACCGCTGGAAACCTGCGGATCTCAACGCGTAACAGTCTGCTTCGCGCCGAAGAAAAGGGACTGAAGACAATTGCCTTCCCGGCCGTCGGGACCGGGATTGCCGGCTTCCCGATGCAGGATTGCGCACGCATCATGATCGGTGAAGTGTTTGAGCACCTGAAGTCGCACAGCAGCCTGGAAAAAATCTACTTTGTGCTCTATGACGATGCGGCGTTGAAGGTTTTTGAAGAGACCTACAGGCAACTTGCCCCACATCCTGCCCGCAAAATTACCTGAGGCCCGGCAGCGGTCTGAAAGTGCCTACCCAGATATCCAGGTAGCGTGGAACTCCAATTCTGAGGACCGCTACCTGCATCGGCCCGTGGAACGGCGCGGGCGTTCGGGAAAACGCAATCCATTCAGGAGCTTTCTCCATGCGGCTTTCTCGCGGGCAGGTTGAAAGAGCGGAAGGCATCGAGCGCAGCGCGAGCGCAGCAGCCGAAGGAAGGCAGAATCGTTTTCCGCGCGTTCGAGAAGCTTCGCCAAGTGTTCGGTGTCGCCCACGCGGAAGTATCCCGGGTAGTCCTCTCCCAGGATGCCAACGGAACCCGGAATCCTGGAAGCGAGGACGGGCACGCGGTTGACGATGGCGTCTGAGAGCACGTTGGCTCCGCCTTCCAGTTTTGAAGAGAGAACGCACAACGCGCTTCTGGCAAGAATCGGCTGGATGCTCATCCTGGGCCGCTCGCCCTGCCAGCGATAACGAGTGTTCCGGTCCATTTCGGCGCGCGCGAAGCTCGCCATCCCCGGACTCAGGGCCGCGCCAAAATGCAGGATGCGAATGCGGGAGTGCGGCGGTAGCAGCCGGGCGGCCAGCGCTGCGCGAAAAGGGTCCTTGACCGGCCGCAAGTGGCCGATGACACACACGCGGAAGCTGCGGTCATTTGTTTCGCGGAGGTGCTGAGAGAATTTGCGGGACGCGGGGCGGGCCGATTGGAAAATCACGCGGGCTTTCTGGCCCAGGCGGGAGTGAATCTCGTCAAGCGCCTTGGGCTGAAGCACAACCAGGCGCGTGGCAATCTCCAGGGAAATTTGGGCACGGCGGCTCTTCCGCAAGTCACGGTAAACATCAGTACCTGTTAAAGCGACGATGAGCGGCCGGTCGGGATAAAGGCGGTTAAAGCCTCGGATGGCGGGATAACTCCGCTTGGCGTGCAAGGCCACCAGCAGATCAACAGGCTCGCCCTCGTAAGTCTGCGCGATTCTGACGCGGTGACCGAGTTCGCGCAAGATACCCGCCCAGCGAAGGGCAGTGACACGGTTGCCGTGCTGCGTCCCAGGGGGCGCGGGGGTAATCATTTGTATCCGCATCGACTCTTCTTTGAATGCAAACAAGCAGGTGATTCGGATCGCTCGGCGGCCACCACTCGCACTTCAGCAACCTTCTACACGGCGCAGGTGCGAAAACCGGCCCAGACATCTCGGCGATGCGGCTGGTAAAAGTTGCGATAGCTGTTCCGGATCAATCCCGGACGCGTGGTCCAGCAACCGCCGCGCAGCACTTTATGATCGCCAAACCACGGCTCGGAATATTCCTTGTAGGGGCCGGGTGAAAAGCCGGGATAGGGTCCGAAATCTGTAGCCGTCCACTCCCACACGTTCCCGATCATCTGCCGGCAGCCAAAGGCGCTGTCGCCCCCCGGCAGCGCATCCACTTCGATGCAACCCATGGCGCGCCATTCGAGATTGGCGCGGCCGGGGTTCGGCGGCTCGCCACCCCAGGGGAAAGTTCGCTTAAATTGCCGGATGCCTCCACCGGAGGCGGGCTCGGCGCTCGCCGCCATTTCCCACTCTGCCTCTGTGGGCAGACGGCGTCCGGCCCAGCGGCAGTAGGCGTCTGCTTCGTACCAATTAACATGAATGACAGGCAAGCGGTCTTCGAGCGGGACCCATTCATCAAAGTGGCGCCGCATCCATCGTACCGGAATTTCCCTTCGCCAGTAGACGGGATGGCAGGCTGCGGAACTCTCGCGCCATTTCCAGCCTTCCGGCGTCCACAGCTCGCGGCGCTCGTAGCCACCCTCCTCGACAAAATCACAAAACTGGGACTGGGTGACTGCAAATCGCGCCATGCGAAAGGGCCTTACGACAACAGGGTGCGCCCATTGCTCGTTGTCAAACACAAAGTTCGAGTCGGGAGCGCTGCCCACCATAAAAGTACCGCCCGGAATTTCAGCGTCAGAGACCGGTTGGAGAGCGCGCCCGTTGCGCTCCTGCTCGTCGGTCGAGCGCGCCTGGAAGGCTTGACGGATGTCACAGCTCTCGCTGATTCCAATCTTTGGGCTGGGGTAGCCCAGCGTCTGCCGGGTATATGTGAACGCTTCGTCGTGCATATACTCATGAAAAAGCGCCAGGCGGAAATAGTAGGCTTCGTCATACCCATCTACTTCCTTGGCGGCATCGCTCGCAAGGGGCGCTTCCTGGATACGCCGCAGAATTTCCTGGACGTAGGCGATTACATGGGCCTTCGTCGGCAGCGGCAGGTCCCATCGCGTGTCGTGCGCGACGCGGGCGGAGTCGTACAGTTGGTCGCCCTGCGGGTTGACGGGAGCCCGCTTCCGGAAATGCCGCAAAATCCAGCGTTCCTGAAACCATGCGACATGACCAATCTCCCAGCGAAGCGGGTTGACTATGTCCAGCCGCGGCCCAATCATCTGCTCGTCCGTCAAATCGGAGATCAGCTCGAGCGTCCGCTCGCGGGCCTCTTGCAACGCTGAGGAAAGATCGATCGCGGAACCAGAGATTAGTTGATCTTGCATGTTGCATCCTTCCGGGTGTGCCCCAAGCCGTTACAAATCGCCACTCAGCGGGACTGAACATCGCGAAAACTGAATCGCTTCTCGATCGGGCCCCTGAAGGGCTTCCCGTCAACCTCCACGTAGGGGTAGACAAAATAGTTTACCGGAGGGCCCTTCTGCCGCGGCCTCAGGAGTATATCCCGGCCTGTTGAGAATTCAACTCGATTAGCATCCAGGCTTCCAAAGTAAAAATCGCGCCTGGAGGGGTTGAGCCAGGCCTCCGAGATATCCACCGGCACCCACCCCAAGCCGCCAACATAGAACCTGGCCCAGCAGTGATAGCCGGGAACACTTCCCTCACTGGTATTCGCGGGCAGAGGAAACCCAATATCAAAGCCAGCGGGGACCTTTTCCGCGCGCGCGAGTGCAATAAAGAGCGAATGGAAATCGGTACAGTTTCCGTGCTTCGCATCGCAAGCCCACAGGGCGTCACCGCGTCCCCACCCTATGCCCGACTTGTCATAGCGCATGTTATCAAAGACGTAGTTGTACAGCGCATAGGCTTTATCGATTTCCCCCTGTTTGCCTTGTGTCGTTGCGTGCGCGATTTGTGCGATGGTTCCGCCCGTCGGAACCAGACGGTTAGGCCCAAGATAGCGCGCCATCAGGTCGGGGTTGAGCGGTGGGTCCTGATTGTACCGCTGCAGGCTGGCGTAATCTCCCTCGGACCAGGACTTCCGCGTAATTCGATAAACAATCTTGAACTCGCTCTTTGCGGGGTATGGCGGCAGCATCGTTGCATAGAGCATACGGTTTCCATAAATCGCCTCGCGAGTAATACGGCCGGGAACAGAAGAGGAAATTTTAAGGATTCGCGCAGTCTGGTGCGTGTTCGTCGAGGCCAGCGGAATCCAGATGCGCACTTGCCGCGTCTTTGGCGGAATTTCTTTCAGAGCGACATCATAGGTAAAATCGAAGGTGCGCGAGCCGCTTGCGTTCTGCCCGTAAGCGCCCGGCAAACGCGAGAAGAACACACATAAAAACAAGCCCCAAGTTGCCACATAGCTCGAACGCATCTCATTCCCCGGGTCGCGTGGACGCAGGAGCTAAGGCTAGCCATCCTGCCACCGCAGGCGTCAATCGACCACGCGCGAAATCCATCCGCCCCCAATAAGCTCATCACCATCGTAAAAAACAGCGGCCTGGCCTGGCGTGATGGCACGCTGAGGCGAAGCGAATTCGACCATCGCTTCACCGCCCGAGCGGGCCTCAACGCGGGCCGCGGCAGGGGCGTGCTTGTTGCGGATCTTGACGAGCGCCTCGAAGGAATCGCCCCCGCTTGCCGGGCGTATCCAGTTGATCTCGCGAACCAGCAGGCGCCTCTGCAGCAGTTCATCGTTTGAACCCACCACCACGCGGTTGCGGGTGCGGTCGAGGCCAATGACGTAGAGCGGAGTTCCCATGGCGATTCCCAATCCTTTCCTCTGGCCCACGGTGTAGTTTCCAAGTCCCTCGTGGCGACCAAGGACGCGGCCGTCAGTGGTGACTAGGTCGCCTGCTGTCTCCTCGATCTTCATTCCCTGCTCGCTCAAGTAGGCATCGATAAACCGGCGGTAGTTGCCTGTGGGAACAAAGCAGATCTCCTGGCTATCGGGCTTTTCGGCCACGGGCAGGTTCCTGTCGCGCGCCATGGCGCGGACTTCCTGCTTGGTGAATTCACCCAGCGGAAACAGCGTGCGCGCAAGCTGCTGCTGGGTGAGGCCAAAGAGGAAATACGACTGGTCCTTGGCAGGATCGCGGCCGGCCAACAGGCGATACCGGCCGGAATCCCGGTTCTGCTCGACGCGCGCGTAATGCCCCGTGGCTATTTTTTCGGCCCCAACCTTGCGCGCGGTCTCGATGAACTCGGCAAACTTGATTTCCGTGTTGCAAAGGCTGCAGGGGATGGGAGTTTCGCCCGCCAGGTAACTTTCCACAAAGGGCCGCACCACGCCCTCCTCGAAGCGGTCTTCTAGGTTGACCACGTAGTACGGCAGTCCCAGAAAGCTGGCCACGCGGCGCGCGTCATACACATCGTCGAGTGAGCAACAGCGTCCGCTGGCGCGTCCGGGTTCGCCTTCCTCAGAACCCAGCAGCGCAGGCAGGCGCCGCTGGTTCCAGAGCTGCATGGTCATGCCGACGACGGCGGACGGGCCATTGGAATCGGCGGTCGAGTTGTTTTCAGCCAGCAGCGCCGCGGCCACGGAACTGTCCACGCCGCCGCTCATGGCTACTGCAATTGTCATTGGAATCAAAACTCTGCGTTCAGCCCATGCCGAGGCTCATGCTCCTCAGGCTTGAGCGCTGATGGCATCTTTTTTGTAGTGTGGAGAAAGCGAGCGAAGTTGTTCCACCACTCCCGGCAGCACTTCCAGAGCGTAATCGACATCCTCGGAGGTGTTGAAGCGGCCCAGGCTAAAGCGAATGCTCGAGCGCGCCTGCTCCGGCTTTCGGCCGATAGCGGTGAGCACGTGCGAAGGCTCGACAGAACCCGACGAACACGCCGCTCCGGTGGAACATTCCACGCCTTTCAAGTCCATGGCGATCACAAAGCCCTCGCCTTCGATGTAATCGAAGCTGATGTTGCTGGTGGTCGGCAGCCGTCGCGTGGTATCGCCGGAAACAGTCGCCAGTGGAACGCAGGAAAGAATTCTTTCTTCCAGCCGGTCGCGCAGCCGGCCGACGCTTCTCATACCGTCGGCGAGATGTCTGCCCGCGAGTTCGGCGGCTTTGCCCAGGCCAACAATCCCGGGAACGTTTTCCGTGCCGGGGCGCCGGTCACGCTCATGATGGCCGCCGTACATCAACGGCCGCAGGATGGTTCCCTTGCGAACGTAGAGAGCGCCAACGCCCTTGGGCCCGTTCAGCTTGTGCGCGGAAAGCGAGAGCAGATCGACGCCCAGGCGTTCAACGTCCACGGGAATTTTGCCGACCGACTGTACGGCGTCCGTATGGAAATGAATATCGTGCTCGCGGGCGATGCGCCCTATCTCTTCGAGCGGCTGGATGGTTCCGATTTCGTTGTTGGCGTGCATCGCGGAAATCAATACGGTCTCGGGCCGGATGGCCTTTTCCACGTCAGCCGGATCGACCACTCCGCCCGACCCAACGGGAATATACGTAACGCGCACGCCGCGCTTCTCGAGCTCCTTCGCCGTGTGCAGAACGGCCGAGTGCTCGATGGTGGTGGTGATGACGTGCTTCGCCTCAGACCTCGAGGCCCGCACAATGCCGAACAGAGACTGATTGTCGGATTCCGTCCCGCCGCTGGTGAACACAATTTCGCTCGGCCGGGCATTCAGGAGGCGGGCAAGCTGCTCGCGGCTTGCTTCGACGGCGGACCGGGCGCGCTGCCCCCGAAGATGGATGGACGAGGCGTTGCCGTAATCAACCAGAAAGTATGGCTTCATCGCCTCAAGTACTTCAGGCGCGACGGCGGTGGTCGCATTGTTGTCGAGGTAAACTCTTCGCATGCCCGGGGTCCCGAAATGCCGCATAAAAGGCGGAAAAACCGATCATTTTGAGAGTATCCCACGGCAACCCGTGAAGTCAAACCGATCCGCAGGCGACGCGGAACTCCTTGTGCCCAAAGGAACTGGCCCCGGGCGCTGAACGCCCGGGCGCCGCAGCTCTGCCGGCCGCAGTCGAATTTCTTGTGGTCATGGCCACAGGCGTGAGGTGCTGTCGGGATTATACTATAAGGGTCAAATCCTATCTTGATTGAAGGAGGACGACTATGTTTGCAAGACATGTCCGAATGCATCTGAAGGCTGACGGCCGGCCGGGCTTTGTGCGAGCCATCGACACCGAGACGATCCCCGCTCTGAAGAAATTCCTCGGATTTACCGGTGAAATTGTGATGGTCTCAAACGATGGTAAAGAAGCCGTCGGCATCAGCCTGTGGGACAACAAGGAACACGCCGAGGCGTACAACCGCCAGGGATATGCCGACGTTTTGAAATCCCTGGAGAAGTTCACGGACGGCCAACCGGAGCTTCAAACCTACGAGGTAACCAATTCAACGGTCGAGAAGATTTCTGTCCGCAAAGCCGCCTGACGCAACGTTGCCGAAGTCGCAGGCACGCGGACACCAAACCTGTCATGCTGGGCGGACCCTCCCGGAGCAAGAAACCTCAGAGGATACTGATTCAGGGAACTAAAGACCAATGCCCGCGCCCAGCATGGCATCTGCCCCCGCCTTTTCATTTCACGACCCCTGCAGGAAGTCAAACGGCTGATTTTCGCGAAAGAAACTCCCATCGCCGCAGGCTGTGGTATCTTCTGCATAATCGGAACGCCATTCCGACTTGTACGGGAGCCCGGGGGCGGGTAAGCAGTGGAAGACAATTTCAACTCTGAAAAATCGCAGCAAGGAGCCGAAACAAACTCACCGGAAGGCTCGGCTTCGGTCGCGGAGGCTTCCACTTCCACGGTAGAGGGGAGCGGAGGAGAACTTGTAGTGGCGCAGGCCCGAGCGGCCGGAGTGGAGTATGTCTTTGCTAACCCCGGGTCGTTTGAGTCCGGCTTGTATGACGCGCTGACGGATGTGCCCTCGATGCGCGTGATTCTGGGCCTGCACGAAGGGATTGTGCTGTCCATGGCAGATGGCTACCACCGGGTGACCGGCAAGCCGGGTTTCGTGAACGTACACGCAGTGGTGGGATCGGCCCAGATGATGGGACAGCTCTATAACGCGCACTGGGACGGCTCCGCTTTGGTGGTGACTGCTGGCCTGCTGGATAGCGAGACCGGGAGTGATGAAGTCCAACTGGCTGCGCCGCCCGGGTTCAGCCAAAAAGAGATCGTGCGGCCGTTCACCAAGATGTGCTGGGAAGTTCGCGAGCCAGCCCTGCTGCCACTGATGGTCCGACGGGCATTCAAAGAAGCGACCACCGAGCCCCGCGGGCCGGTCTACCTGGCGATGAAGGACGCGGCGCTGGAGAGCCGGGGAACCCGGGCGCAGGTGCTGCCCGCCGAACGATTTCTGTTGAAAGCGTGCACGCGTCCTTCGAAGGCGTCAGTGGAGCAGGCAGCCAGATGGCTTGTGGAATCCAGTCAGCCGCTGCTGGTGATCGGGGATGACGTGTGGAAAGCGGGAGCGCAGATGGATCTCCTGAAGCTTTCGGAGGAACTGGGGCTGCCGGTGGCGGACCAGGTGACGGCCCAGGCTGAAATAGTTGCGAAGGGGCTCGCCATGGACTCTCCATTTCGAGCGTTCCATAGCTTTCCGGTCCGCCACCCGCATTACCTGGGCAACTTCCGGGCGAGTTCCGACTGGGTGAAGCGAGGAGTGGACCTGATGGTCTCGATCGGCTGCCGGGACTTCGGCGATCGCGCGGTGCTGCAGACCAATGACGTGCCGGCCGGCGTGCGCGTGGTGCGAATCGGGATGAATACTGCCGCGATGGGCCGAAATTATCCAACCGACCTGGCACTGGTTGGCGATATCAAGGAATCGCTGAGGGAACTGCTTGAAGATGCAAGAAGTCTTCTCGCTTCGGAGAACCGCAACGCAATCGCCGACGGACGTTCGGCAGAAATCTCGGCATTCACGGCGGAGGCAGCCCAGCAGGATCGCGCGGCGCGGCAGGAGAACTTTGGCCAGAGGCCCATTCACCCGGATGAATTGTCGCAGATCCTGGCGGACTCCCTGGATGCAGACGCAATTGTGGTTTGCGAGAATACCACGGCTCCCTATGGGCCCTTTGCGTTTGGTTTCCGCGAAAACGAGCAGGTGTTTATCGGCACGGCAGGAGCCAGTCTTGGATGGGGCGTTGGGGCTGCGACGGGCGCGAAGCTGGGGACGCCGAGTCGGCAGGTTGTCTGCTTCATCGGCGACGGCGCGGTGATGTACAGCGCGTCAGGCTTCTGGACGCAGGCCCGCTACAACATTCCCGTGCTCACAGTTGTCGCAAACAACCACAACTACCAGACGGTGCGCCTGGTTTATGACGGATATAAGGGCAGGATGGCGGCGGAGGGGCATTACGCCGCGACGTATCTGGGCGAACCTGATATTGACTTTGTCGCCTTGGCAGGAAGCCAGGGCGTGAGCGGAGTGAGAGTTGATCATGCGCACCAGCTGAAACCGGCGCTCGAGCGCGGAAAGGCGGTGACCCGCAAAGGGAAACCTTATCTGATTGAAGTTGTCACTGCGCGCTCGGGGCCCGGGGCCGAATCGGTCTGGCACGGGGGCGTGAGTTCATCGTAGGGTACCGAAGCGAATTGGGAAGGTTGCGGAAGTTCTCATACAAAATCCATTCGGGATGATGCGACCGCCGCAAAGCGGGTAACCTGATGCTGAAAGCACAAACTGATTGCGGGAGGAGTGATGAGCGGCACTGAAAAAGAGATAAAAAGGAACTCATTCAAAACGGCGGTCGATTCAACCGCAGGGCTGGCGGTTCCTGCGGGAATCACTTTTATTACACGTCCGGACAGGGTTTTCGGAGCTAATGACCGTGTGCGCGTTGGCGTGTGCGGCATACGGGGGCAAGGGTTCGAGCACGTCAAGGAATATTCACGCCTGGCGAACGCTCAAGTCGCCGCCGTCTGTGACGTGGACGAAAACATTATTGCCGGGCGCCTGTCGGACATGGACAAGATGGCGCTGCGGCGACCCGCCACCTATATCGACGCGCGGAAGCTGATGGAAGACAAATCCATCGACGCCATTTCGATCGCCGCGCCGAACCACTGGCATTCTCTGCTCGCCATCTGGGGCTGCCAGGCGGGAAAGGATGTTTACGTTGAAAAGCCGTGCTCGCATAACTGGTGGGACGGCCACCAGCTTGTGAAGGCTGCGCAGAAGTACAATCGGATTGTCCAGCACGGCACCAATTCGCGTTCAGAAGAGGCGATTATTGAAGAAGTGCAGAAGCTGCGTGACGGCCTGATTGGCGAAGTCTATCTGGCCCGCGGCCTTTGCTACAACTGGCGCGACACTATCGGCCACACTGCCGTCGAGCCGGTCCCTGCGGGCGTCCACTATGATCTGTGGACGGGACCGGCGCCGCTCCATGACTTCACCCGCAACCATTTTCACTACAACTGGCACTGGTTCTGGGATTACGGGAACGGCGACATTGGCAACCAAGGCATCCACCAGATGGATGTTGCCCGCTGGGGGCTGGGAGTCGGCTTTCCAAATAAAGTATCGGCCATCGGCGGGCATTTCATGTTCCGTGACGATCAGCAAACGCCCAATACTCTGAGTTCCGTTTTTGAATTTGACATGCCGGACGGGAAGCGCAAGATGCTGGAATTCGAGGTGCGCCACTGGATTACCAACCACGAGGCGGACATTGGCACGCCCGGCTTTGGCGTCGAAATTCCAGGCTTCATCGGCCCGCCCAGGAAGGAACCTCGTCGGCCGCGTGGCCCCTTTGGCACCGTGGGTAACATCTTCTACGGCTCCAAGGGTTACACAGCGTCGGACAATGAAAGCTTTGCGTCTTACAGGTCGTGGCTGGGCCCGGCGCATGAACCGGGACCTGGCGCCAGTCAAGGCGGAAATAACTGGGGCAACTTTATAGATTGTGTTCGCAGCCGCAAGAAGGAAGACCTGAATGCGCCCATCGAAGAGGGGCACATCTCATGCACGCTGGTCCATCTGGCGAACGCTTCCTACCGTCTGGGCCGCACTCTGAATTTTGATCCCGTTAAGCAGGAAGTTATCGGGGATGAAGAAGCGGACCACATGCTGCGCGGGCACTATCGCGAACCTTTTGTGGTGCGAGAGGAAGTGTAGGGAAAAGACGAACGTCTGTCCCTCACCTTGCGGAAGGCTTGGTGGAGCGCGGGCACTGCGACTACGTTTCGCTGAAGTCGATCATCCTGGGTTTGAGGCGGAATCCCTTTGTGGAATAGACGATGTAAGTGATTCCGATGGCAAACCAGATGCCGCCCACGGCTTTGGCCAGGATGTTCAGGTTCCACCAGATCAGCGCACAGAAGACGAAACCGATAAGAGGGAGGATGGCGTCACCCAGAATGCGCCGGCGGCCGCTGCGCAGGACAATCGAGAAGTGCCAGAAGGTCGATAAGTTCACCCCCATAAAGGCCAGGAAAGCGCCGAAATTCAGCAGCTCGGCCGCGTGCTCGTAAGCATTACCGACGTAATTCAGCGACACCGCGCCGACGAAAGCCACCAGTCCAATGAGAAGAATGTTGTAGGTTGGTGTGCTGGTGTTGGGGTGAAGATGGCCGAAGAACTTTCGCGGAAGCACTCCGTCACGCCCCATGCCGAATAGCAGCCGGGCTGCGCCAAGTCCACCCGTCAGTCCGCTGCCGAGAGCTGCCAGCACCAGGATCGCTCCCATGGCCTGGAACAGAGGCATGCCGCCCACGCGCTGGCAGACATCCATAAAGGCCGTTTCCAGGTTGGGGAAGGTGTGCCAGTTGGGCCATATGCGTTGCCCCAGATAAACCTCAATGCCGGCGAAGATGCCGGTGAAAAGACACACTAGCACCGTAGCCAGCAGCACGTTGCGTTTCGGATTTTCCACGTCTTCCGAAAGCGTGGTGATGCCGTCAAAACCGATATAGGTGAGCGCGGCGAAAGACGTCGCCATCCAGATCTGATGGCCGTTGAAAGTTTGAGGGTTATAGAAAGGCTGCGTTGAGAACAGGCCGCCCCAGCCGCCGCCGGAATAGAGATACCAGACCGCCAGGACAAGAAATACCGCGATGACGGTACACATGCAAACCAGCAGGATCTTGTTGGCGCCGGCCGAGGTTCTGATGCCGCGCAGGTTCAACGCTGTCATGAAGGCTACCACTAAAAAGGCGGCCACGGCATAGGGCATCTGGGGAAGATAGCGGCTGTGGATGGCCACGGCAATCCAGATGGAGTTCAACAATGGCTGCAGAATGTAATCGAGCAGCATGGCCCATCCGATCAGGAATCCGAGGTGCGGATTCAGGGCCTTGCCGACGTACGTGTAAGCCGACCCTGCCGATGGATAGACGGCCGCCATGCGCCCATAGCTGAAGGCGGTGATCATCATGGCAAACATGGCAATCAGAATGGTGGTGACAGTGTGGCCGTTGGAGAGTTTCTGCGCTACTCCAAAGAGTGGAATCGGGGCCGTGGGCTGGATGAGAACAAGGCCGTAGAAGACAAGGTCCCAGAGCGTCAGGACCCTTCGCAGTCGCAACTGGCCGGCCTCTGTTGGCGTGGCGCCGTTTGGCATAAATCCGGTTAGAAGATCCGCGCAAAAACGCTGTGCCCGCCGCGCTGGCCGGGTCACCCTGGAACCCTATGACTAGTGAGAATACCGGCTGAAAGGGAGAAAGTAAAGGGAAAGGGGGCAACCGCGTGTGTGGGGAAATCAAGTGGAAAATGCCGATTGACACCCTTGTGCAGGAGGCATATAAACTCTGCTGAAGCTTGCCCCACAAACGACCTGGATCAGGAGATTGCGATGCGCCACCTGTTTTCTCTTGGCATGAGATGCTGTTTAATGATTCTCGGCGGGGCCTGCGCTCTGGCTGCGTTCGGGGCTCCTCAGGGAACCCTCTCCGTGGGAGCCGCACGTGTGGATATCACTCCGCCCGCTGATGCGGCACTTCCCATGAGCGGGTACGAGGGCCGCAAACAGGGTTTTCAGAAAATTCACGACCACATTTACGCGCGTGCCATTGTGTTGAGCGATGGAACGCATGAGGCCGCCATCCTGTCCTGGGAATTGATTGGAATGCCGGACGGCGTGTGGCAGCAGCTATCCCAGCGCATCAGTAAGGAGCTGGGCATCCCTGCCGACCATGTGATCCTCGCCGGCGAGCACGTCCACAGCGCTCCTACGGTGGCTGGCGCATACACGAAAGGCACGCCCGAAACGATCGCTTACACGGGAAAATTAGAGGATTACGCCTTCCAGGCGGTGAAACAGGCAAGAGCCAACCTTCAGCCGGCGCGATTTGGCTTCGGGACAGGAAAGGCCTATGTGAATATCAACCGCCGGGAGCGCTTCCCGGACGGCCAATGGGACCTGGGATATAACCCTGAGGGGCCATCTGACAAAACCGTGGCGGTGTTAAAGTTTGAAAGCCTGGCAGGTAAACCCATCGCTCTCCTGATCAATTATGCCGTGCATGGCGTGGTGATGGGTCCCGACAATCTGGAAGTCAGCGGCGATCTGCCCGGCGCTACCTCGAGGTTCGTGGAACAGTATTACCGGGGTGATATTCCCACGCGTTCGGACGGCGGATGGGACCTCCAACTCCAGCCAAAGGATAAAACCAATGGTGTTGTTGCGCTGTGGACCAGCGGGGCGGCCGGTGACCAGAACCCGATCGTTATGGACCAGGACAATGATTTCAGCATGGTCGATGCCCTGGGAAGGATTCTGGGAGAAGAGACCGTCCGTGTGGCCAACAATATTAAGGACCTGTCGTCCGAGTCAAGCGTTTGGGGTGGGCAGCGGGTTATCAATTGTCCCGGGCGCCAGGTCGTACCGGGACCGCATCCCAACGGGGAGTTTAAGTTCGAGGATGCCGACCCGGTTGACATCCGCCTGAGCCTGCTGATGCTCAACAATATTGCCGTCACCGGCGTTTCCGGTGAGGTCCTCACTCCCATCTTTCTGCGTCTGGAGAAGGAGTCGCCCTTCCGCCACACCATCATGGTGACGCACGCAAACGGATTGAGCGGATACATTCCGAATGACGCCGCTTACAACCAGGTGAGCTACGAAGTCAGAACCACGCACCTGAAGCCCGGCTGCGCGGAAACAGGGATTGTCAACGGACTGGTGGATATGATGAACCAGCGTTAAGACGTTCTGCGTGCGGTGCAATCGCAAGGGTCGGCCGAGCATCGCTAAGATTTGGGCGTTGATTTTGCACGAGGATGGTGAATGCCTTCCCTTGGACACTGAGATGGGAGTGGCAGTTGAGGACGGACCAGGGCGGGCGCATTGCCGCGGCAGGCAAAGTGCGTGTGTTATACTGAGCGAATATCGAAGGTGTAAGCGCACCGATTCCGCTGGCTGCGCAGGTGCGCTGGCAGGGTGAGCAAAAGTAAAGCGGGGGTAATTCAGCGGTAGAATGCCAGCTTCCCAAGCTGGACGTCGCGGGTTCGATCCCCGTCCCCCGCTCCATTATTTCAATGGATTGCAACTTTCAGCGGGCGCCCAGGAACCGAGATCAACAAAATATTCAGGAGACCGGTCGGCGTTGAGGCTACAGTCCGCCGCTCGTCAATTCGAGGAGCGGTTTGGCTGGTCCTAAAGAGACTGCCGAGTCTATGGTCGATCCTGCTGCGGTCCGATCTTCTTCAATGCTGGCGGAGTCCTTCGAATGGCAGAACGCCAAGGACGATCAGCCGAGGGTTAGCGGCTATGCTTTGAAGATACGGGCCTATGCTGCATTACAATCAGTTCAAAAATCGCATTCGGCTTCTCCGTACGATTGCGAATCAGGAACCTTTCTGTCTCTCGTCGCGGATGTGCCGTCACGACTTCACTTCCTCGTGCAGATAAAGGGTCTTTACCAGCACGAGGGATGCGGCTGCGATGGGCGTTGCCAGCGCCACGCCCAGCAGTCCGGCCACTTTCCACATGAAAAGCTGTGACAAGATTGTCATGACGGGCGGCAACAGCACGGCCTTCTTCTGCACCAGGGGCGTCAGCGCGTAGCCCTCGGCCACGTGAATTGCCAGATACAGCGCGACCACGTAAATCGTCGTACTGGGTCCTTTGGTGAGAGCAACGAGGACAGTCGGAACAAATGCGAGCCAGGAGCCGACATACGGGATAAAGATCATCGCACCTGTGAAGATCCCCAGGATTAACGCCATGGGAACTTGCAGCAGCCACAGGCCGATGGCGGTGGAAATTCCGAGAACGACCATCGGAATTAATTGTGCGATCATCCACCAGCGAAGCGTGTACACCACTTCCTGTGAAGCCTCTGTGACCCGCGCGCGATGCTTGTCGGGAACCAGGTCCAGCAGTCGCGCAGCGTATCCTTGAGCGTAAAAAGCCCCGTAAAGGCCCACAACCAGAATAACCACGGCTCCTTCAATCGTGCCTTCGAGAATCCTGGTGACGGTGGTCAGTTGCCTTCCCTGTCCAGCTGCGCCCGCCACGTTTTGAGCGATTTCTACGAGGTGCCTGCCCCACCCGCTCTGGCCCAAATACTGCTTGATTTGCGCGATTGAGTTTGGAATGATCTGAGAGATCTGGCCGACTTCAGCGATGACGCTGGGGATAACCCAATATCCGATCAAAGCTGCCACAATAACGATGCCGAGTAGAATAGCCGCATACGACAGCCCGTGGCTGATGGCTCGTGGAGTATGGCGTTCCAGCCAGTCTGCACAGGCGTGCAGAATGATGGCCAGCAGAGCGCCGGCGAACGCCAGCAGGATAATGTCCAGCCGATACCAGACGCACAGGAACAGGGACGCCGCGACAGACGCCCAAAAAACCAGACGCTTCGGCCAGTCTGCATCCCGCACCGGCGAACCCACTGGGTTCTCCTGCATAAGGCAGACACCTCATAATTCGCCGGGCTCAAATGTCCGTGCCGGAACCCGGACTCAACAAGCCTCAGGAGAATGATCAGTTGAGAAAAGCTTCCATGGTCAGGAACGAAATCATGCAGACGCCCGGCAAGGTATCCCGCACGGTTTGCTCGATAGCGCGGCGTGTGTGCGGATGCTCCGATTGCGGCAGGGCCGGTGGGCTGTAGTGCGGTCGGCGAGACCGATCTCAAACTCCACGCCGAAATCCTGAGCTTGCCCGCGCGCGGCACACAAGCCCTCCCGGACGGGCCGTGTGGCGCCACCGCGCGGTAAAGTCCGAATAAGCATCGACGGGGTTGCGGGTCGTCCCGGGTTCTACTGGCCTTTCTTGTGGCCAGCCTGCTTGTGGTGCTTCATAACCGTCCGAGCGGCAACCTCCTTCGCGCGCTTGCCGTATCGTCCGGACTTCTGCGCGCTGTTCTTGATGTGCTCGTATTCCCGCTGTTCTTTCTTGCTCACTCCGCGTAGGTGTTTCTTTGGCATTGGCGCCTCCGGTTGGAATGTTGGAACTCTTCTGTTTTGCGGCCTGGCCCCGTGCGGCTTTCGGCGAACGCGTTGAATCCGGTGCGCTGAAAGCCGAACGAAGCGTCTGCGAACTGAGGGTGCCGTGCAGCAGCCGAATGCCTCCGGCGCCCTCCCTCGCTACGGATGCGCCGTCTGGGCGCGAACATTGGCGGAACCTATCGCGATGGTAGTGAGCGTCTTGTCGGCCTCCTTCTCTTCTTCTAAAGTTTGTTGCAACAAACCTTCACTACTGGTCTCCCCAAGCTGGTTCATCCAGGAACGTACGGAGCCGTAAACCGCCATTTCATAGTGCTCAACCCTCTGACAGGCGGCAATGATGGCCGCGTCTCGGACCGCCTCACTGCCGGTATCGCTGACAGTATCTTCGCCCTCAGCGAGGATGCCTTTGATGCCGTCGCAGGTTTTCCCTTTGGGCTTCTCTGACAGGTTTTGGAATACGTTCTCCAGCCGCTGGACGTGGCCCTTTGTCTGCTCGAGATGGTGTTCCAGCGCCTTGCGGAGATCCGCCCCTGAAGCTGCGTCGGCCATTTTGGGCAGGGCCTTTACGATTCGTTTTTCGGCGTCGTAAATATCCTCCAGTTCGTGGAGACACAGTTCCTTCAACGTTTTTGCTTTTGCCATTATATTTCCTCCTTTGGGTTGCTTCAGTCGATCGAATTCAAACAGGAAACCAGACGCAAGCGCGCCCCTGCATTCGCTCGACGCCCCTTCAGCTTCAGTGGCGCCGGCCCACCAATCCTGCCTGCCGTGGCTCCCCGCGGCCAAGGGAAAGTGATGGCGCGCTCTCCGGTTGAAATGTGGCGGAGGTAAAGGTTCGTCGGAAAGGTATGTCGGTTTCAGGTCCGTTCGGGACCGAGGGTGGAATACCAGTGAGACGCATTGTTGGGGTCGTTCCAGAACATTACAGCCCCAGTCAATGCTGTGGTCCTCGCAGTTTGCCCAGCAAACAGTCAGGGAGCAGTCAGGAATTCTTCTGTCTCTACCTCAGGTTGGAGCCTGCCGCCAGGATACCGGCGGATTCAACCGCGCGTTCCAGCGGACTGCTGTAAATTGCAACAGGCCGCGGCTGCACCAGTTCTCGCAGCCTTTCAGCCTTCCGCGATCAGATGAGTGTTGGCGGTCCGATCGGCGACGGCCAGACGGGAAAAATCCGCGGCAGCGTGCTGGGTCCCACCGTGAAACGCGGCTTGGGCCCGCAAATTTCGCCACTCAACTCCAGCACTTGAAGCAGGCTGATGGAGTTGGCCGGCCCTCCCCCAATGTTGAACGCGCGCCCCGTAATCGCGCCCATGTGCTTCTCTGCCAACAGCAGCGCACCTGCCAGGTCCTTGGCATGAAGCACGTCCCGCCCTCATGCATTTGCTGGCAATATTCCGCGCCAGCCAGTTGCACTAGCTCCGAAGGAAGACTTCCAGGAATTCCAGAGAATCGTCCATGCCGGGCTCGGAATCGCTGCCACGCGAGAGGTCCAGGACCTTGGCTCGCATTCCGGGCCGCAGATCCTGAATCCTGGATGTTCTTCCGTTGTCAAAACGAACGGCATCGCGATGCCTGTGCGGCTCAACGCTCAGTTGGGTGAACGTAACCTCCTCTTTCTGGCCAACCTCCAGCCGCAATTGCAGGCTATTCGGCACATCTTCGAGCCTCAGGCGAGCGCCGGGAGGAATGCACACGGCCGGGACCGCCGCGCCGGGCGAAAACGAGCTCCTCGTCAGCCGATGCCAAAAACTTCTCGGACACTGGCGCTCTGTGGCTTCCAGAAGCGAGGTGAACCCCAGCGTGCCGGTATGAAACCTATAGAGCACCAACTCCTCGCCTGCTTTCGCCAGGCGATTTGGCACACCCATTAACGAATAATCACACATGACGACCTCCTTCGCTGATTGCAGTGACTTTCCTTTAAATGCCCAGCCCCGACTTAGCTCCGCCTTTTCAGTCCCATTCCTGGACCGTCCAGGTGGTTTAGCGTCTGTCCCAACGATAGATGTGTTTGACGGCCGGCGATGCGACTCAGCTCAGCGCCTGTTCAGGTCGCCGAGATTTCTAGGAATGCGGTGTGCTGTTTCTGATCTGACCCGGCCCTCAACCCACTTCACAGTTTAGGAGGGCCATCGAGTCGTTACAATTCGTAAAACTATGTACTCTGAGCATAAGTATTTTTACGCACAGTCGCGGTTATGCGTCTGTGAGACCATGAAATATCAGAGGTTGCAGGCGGCTTATGTCTCGCCGCAATCAGAGTGCGCCGACGGTATCGGGACGGTTGCAGGCAGCCTGATCGCATCGAAAAACGCTTCACCGCAGCTTCTGTTTACCTCCGGAATCTTATGGTGCGAGGCGGCTTTCGATGGTTGCTGCTGACAGGATTGGGTGAAATCGATACTCTGGTTGGAGGTTTCATGCCTGGCGCTGCAAGCCGTTTTGCGGAGCGAGCCCCACCTTGGTGAGCGGCCCGTTGCAGTGGTAGACGGAATGACGCCGCCCGGTGAGATTGCCGCCAATCAAAAAACCTGCTCGATGGGCGTGCTGCGTCAGCTCACCCCTACAGAGGTAGCTTAGATTGAAGCTGCAATCGAAACCCGCCGCTGCATGACGGCGCAGGAGATTTCCACCCATGCCGCGCTTCTCGATGTCGGCTGGGCGATCCCACCGCGGTCGAGGACCGTGCGCCGGGGATCTTCATCCTGGATTCCGCGGGAATCAACTCCATCCTCCAAGCCAGGAGGGAATCTCTAAAGGGCCATCAGAATGGGATTCTCCAGAATCTGCTGGAGCGACTGCAGGAACCGCGCGCCCGTCGCACCATCAACGACGCGATGGTCACAGGAGAGCGTCATCCTGCAACGGAACCCTATGGTGATCTGCCCGTTTTCCACCACGGGCTTTTCTTCAACCGAGCCAATGGCCAGAATGGCGCCCTCAGGCGGGTTGATGACCGCCGAGAATTCCACGATGCCCATCATGCCCAGATTGGAGACGCTGAAGGTCCCGCCCGTATACTCTTCGGGCTTCAGCTTGCGGGTGCGGGCACGCGCAATCAGGTCTTTGGATTCCGTCGATATCTGTTGCAGGGTTTTGAGATTGCAATCGCGCACGACCGGTGTGATGAGGCCGCCGCCATCAATGGCGACGGCAATGCCGAGGTGGACACGGTTATGATATCGGATGGCGTTGCCGGTGAAACTGGCATTGACATCGGGGTGCTGGATCAGCGCCACCGCGCAGGCCTTTACGATGATGTCATTGTAGGTCAGCTTCAAATTGGGGTTCAGCTTGTTCGCCGACTCGCGCAGTTCCTTCGCCTTCTTCATGTCCACGTCAATCGTCAGATAGAAGTGGGGAACCGGGCCAAGGCTCTGAGCGAGCCTTTGGGCAATGGTCTTGCGCATCTGGCTGAGAGGTTCATCGCGAAATTCAGGGCCTTGCGGAGCGAACTGCACCCTCGAAGCCGCCGACGGAGCGCCCGTGGCAGCGGCGGATTCCACGTCGCGGCGAATGATGCGCCCTCCGGGTCCAGAGCCCTGAATGGCTGCGAGATCCAGCCCTGTGTCGCGCGCTATGCGGCGAGCCAGCGGCGAAGCCAGAACGCGCCCACCCTCTGTTGGCTGGGGCGTTGGCGCTGGGCCGGGACCAGGGGCCGCGGCTCTGGCCAGCGGCTGAGGCGGCGCAGCCTCTTTCGAACCGGTTTCTGTCTTTTGCGGCCCGGCTGGCGGCTTGGCTGCGGCGGCCCCGCCGTTGGAGGAGACGAGAGATGAAATATCCTCTTCCGCTTTGCCGATGACGGCCAGCATCTGCCCCACCGGAACGGTTTCTCCTGCCTGCACCAGGACCTTGCGCAGGACGCCGGAGGCCATCGACTCGACTTCCATGTCCACTTTGTCGGTCTCAATTTCGACCAGGGCGTCCCCGTTCGCGACCTGCTCGCCTTCGTTCTTAAGCCACTTCAGGACCTTGCCCTCGGTCATGGTATCGCTGCCCTTGGGCATTAGAACTCGAGATGCCATACGAAACCTCTTGAGAAAAGTTGGCCGGGCTAATTCTTGTACGTTACGCGGTGAACAGCGTCAATCACTCGGGCCTTGTCCGGCGCGTGCAGGTGCTCCAGCGGCTTGGCGTAGGGCATGGGAACGTCAACACCCGTTACGCGCAGGATGGGAGCATCAAGATAGTCGAAAGCCTGATGCTGAATCGTATCCACAACCTGGGCCCCAATGCCGCAGAAAGGCCAGCCCTCCTCCACGATGACGGCCCGGTTGGTTTTCCTGATTGATTGAAGGATGGTTTCAGTGTCGAGCGGACGAAGCGTTCGCGGGTCGATGATTTCGGCGTCGATCCCTTCCTTTTCAAGCTCCTCGGCGGCCTCGAGCGCCACATGGACCATCTTCGCGTGCGCCACCAGTGTAACGTCGTTTCCGGGACGCTTGATTTCCGCAACGCCCAGCGGGATCGTATACTCGCCCTCGGGAACTTCGCCCTTCAGGCCATAAAGGACTTCCGATTCGATAAAAATGACGGGGTTGTTGTCACGAATAGAAGTCTTCAGCAGGCCCTTGGCGTCCGCGGGCGTGGAAGGCGTCACGACCTTGAGACCTGGAATGTGGCAGAACCATGCCTCCAGTGCCTGCGAGTGCTGCGCGGAAAGCTGATGGCCGGCGCCGCCCGGCCCGCGAATAACCATCGGCGCGCCGACCTGGCCTCCCGACATGTAAAGCATCTTGGCGGCGCTGTTGACAATCTGGTCGAGGGCCAACAGCGAGAAATTAAAGGTCATCATTTCAACAATAGGCCGCAGCCCCGCCATGGCGGCGCCCACACCGAGGCCTGTGAAGCCAAGCTCAGTGATGGGCGTGTCGAGAACGCGCTTGGGGCCGAATTCGTCCAGCAATCCTTTGCTGACCTTATAGGCGCCGTTGTAGGCGCCCACTTCCTCGCCCATCAGGAAGACCCTCTCGTCACGCTGCATTTCTTCGCGCATCGCCTGATTGAGCGCTTCCCTGAATGCCAGAACTGCCATTAGTGTTCCTCGCTCTCTTTATTGTGGCAGCGGTTGCGGCCCGGACATACGTCCTGAAGGTCCCAGGGCCCCGGTTGCCGCCCACGATGAAACGTTAAAGCCTTTGCTCAAGCCGAACTACGGGAGATAAACGTCTGTTGCCAAATCTTCGGGCGCGGGATCCGGACTTTCATCTGCAAACGCCACTGCCTGATCGACGACTTCACGAATCCTGCTGTCCAGGTCATCGATATATTCCTGATTGATTATGCCCAGGGATTCCAGTGTGGAAGTGAAGCGTTTGATGGGGTCGCGCTGCCGGTGTTCAGCAAGTTCTTCCCGCGTGCGGTAGGTGCCATGGGCCGGATCAGACATCGAGTGGCCCATAAAGCGGTATGTCCGGGCTTCAATCAGCGTGGGCAGGTCTTCCTTGCGGGCCCGCTCAACCGCCTCAGATATTCCGTCGTAAACCGAAAGCACGTCCATGCCATCTACGACCGCCCGGGCCATGTCATACGAACCGGCCTTCTCTGACAGGTCGCGGATAGCGGAGGTCTTGAGAATCGGCGTGCCCATCCCGAATTCATTGTTTTCGCAAATAAACACCACCGGAAGCTTCCATAGTTGGGCCAGGTTTAATGATTCATGGAAGGACCCGATGTTCACCGCCGCCTCGCCAAAAAAGCACAACGTCACGCGGGACTGGCCCAGATACTTGGCGGCAAACGCCACGCCGGCAGCCAGCGGAATCTGGCCGCCCACGATGCCATGCCCGCCCAGGAAACCCACGGCGGGGTCAAAAAGGTGCATCGATCCGCCTTTGCCCTTCGAACATCCGGTGCGCTTGCCAAAAAGCTCGGCCATGATGGCTCCGGGATCCATTCCGCGCGCCAGGGCTTGGCCGTGGTCACGGTAAGAGCAAAGAACGGCGTCTTCGGGTTCCAGAGCTGCGATGGCTCCAACTCCAACTGCCTCTTGACCGATATAGAGATGGCAAAAGCCGCCAATCTTTCCCAGCGTATACATCTCGGCTGACTTTTCCTCGAAGCGCCGGATCAGCAACATCTTCTCCAAAAGGTCTCTCAACAGTTGCGGGTCCTTCTGACGGGCACGCTCCTGCTGTTCAACCAGATGGGCCTCGGCTATGCTGGCGCTGGCGTCTGGCACATGCACGGCGCCTCGGCTGGAATTGCCGGATTTCATATTAAGCCTCCTGCGATTTCCCTGTTTACCCCAGGTTCTGCGAGCGTCGCTCGTGTAGTCTCTCGCGGAGTGTAAGGCAAACGACCATTAAGACAACGCAACATTCTACAATAAGCATAAGATTTTGGGCAGGGCTGGTCAATGCAGGCCGTCTATTGAAGCTATAGAAAAAATTTATAGAAGGCAGAGGGACTATGAAAGCTCACACGCAATATCTGTGGTTCAACACCAAGAAAAAGCGCGAGTTCATCAATATTACCGCCGAAATTGAAAAGGCGCTGGAGGCCGCCAACATCCAGGAAGGCCTGGTGCTGGCCTCCGCCATGCACATCACTGCCGGGGTCTATATTAATGATGCTGAAGACGGCCTGATCGGCGACATCGACGAGTGGCTGGAACAACTCGCACCGTTCCGCTCCGATTACCGCCACCACCAGACAGGGGAAACCAACGGCGACGCCCACCTGAAAAATCTGCTGGTGGGACACCAGGTGCTGGTGCCCGTCACGCGCGGCCGGCTTGACCTCGGCCCGTGGCAGCAGGTGTATTATGCCGAGTTTGACGGCCAGCGGCGCAAACGCGTCCTGATCAAGGTCCTGGGAGAATAGGCCCGGCGCAGCCGGGTTTATTCAATTCGCTTGCCGTTCGTGTCGTAGACCTCGATCGGCCCGTATTTTTTCAGGACGTCCTTGATGTCCTTGCCGCTGCCGACGCAGACCACCTGGAGATGGTCAAGGTCGATATATTTTTGGGCTGTCTCTTTGACTAGCTGCGGCGTCACCTTGGCCACTTCCTCCGGATACTGGTCCCAGTAATCCTGCGGGAGCTTGTAATAGTCCACGGTCAACCACGAGCGGAGGAGCGTGGTGGGGCTTTCCAGCGAAAGGGCAAAGCTGGAGACGATGGCACGACGGGACTCGTCAAGCTCTTTCTCCGGGACGTCTTCATCCCGGATCTTCCGGAACTCATCCATCAGCGCCTGCATCGAGCCGTCAGTCACCTTGGTTCGGACTTCCGTGGAAGCAAACCACGGACCGGGGTAGACGTCCGGCATCATCGAGCTGTAGGCGCCATAGGTGTACCCCTTTTCTTCGCGCAGGTCCAGAAACAGACGCGCGGCCGGACCGCCGCCCAGAATGTGATTGGTTACCACCAGGGGGACGTAATCGGGGTCGTTGCGCCGCAACGCCTGGTTGCCGGCCAGAATATTGGTCTGAACGGAATCCGGGCGATCCACCAGGACCACCTTCGCCGCCGCGGGTTTGGGCAGCGGCGGGAGCGTGGGGTCGCTGACGGGATGGTTTTTCCAGCCGCCGAAATACTTCTTGATCAGCGGCACGATGGAATCGTAATCAACGTCGCCCGCCACGCCGAGGATGGCGTTATTGGGGGCGTAATACTCGCCGTGGAATCTATCCAGATCGGCGCGAGTTACATTGTTGACCGATTCGGGAGTGGGGGCGACTTCCGAGGCGGGAAAATCTCCGTAGAGCACGCTGTAGAACCTTTCGCGCGCAAGGAAGCTGGGATCAGAGCGCATCTGCTGCAGGTCGGCAAGCTCTCGTTTCTTAAATTTTGCAAGCTCATCGTCCGGGAAGGTTGGGTTGAGGACCACATCGCTCATCAATTCAAGAATGCGGTCGGTGTTTTCCACCAGGCCGGATGCAGTGACGTTTGAACGATTGCTGCCGAAACCCGCCGACGCGCTAAGGCTGGCGCCGATGTCGTCAACGTCCTTCGCAATCTGGGCGCTGCTGCGATGGGTGGTACCTTCGCGAAGCATATCGGCGGTAAACCCTGCCAGGCCCGGAAGCTCGCGCGGATCTTCCAGGGCCCCGGTTTTAATCCAGAGCATGAAGGCGACTGTGGGCAGCTTGTGGCGCTCCAACACCAGAATGTCAAGCCCGTTGTCCAGCTTGACCTCCCGCGGGCGGGGCAGCTTGACGCGCAGAATTTCCTTGTTAACGGGGGCCCGATTGAGCCGCACCACCTGGCTGAGCGGAACCGACTTGCTCTCCTCGGGGCCTTGCGCCAGTAGGGTGACGCTGCACGTTCCAAATGCCAGCATAACGATGAACAAAGCAAAAAATTTTCGTTTCATTTTCACCCTCCTCTAGCGGCTTGCCGCGGTGGTTTCCTGTTGGGCAGGCAAGTCAATTACGACGGCCTGCTGTGGTGGAATAAGGTACTTCTCCGCAACTTCTTTCACCTGCGCCGCCGTCACGGCGTTGAACTTGTCAAAGATAGTGTTGATCAGGTCAGGATCGTTGAACTTGACCGCGTATTCGCCGATGCGGATGGCCGTGAAGAGGTCCGACTGCCGCTCCTGGATCTGCTGGCGGCGGAACTGGGCGCGTGCCTTCTCCATTTCGGCGTCGGTAACGCCATCCTTCTTGATCGCAGCGATTTCGTCCTCGATGGCCTGTTCCACCTCTTCGGGTTTCACGCCCGGACGCGGCATCGCGAGCAGGTAGAACAGGCTGTCACCCGTCCGCGCATCCGCCTGCACTTCCACTGATGTTGCCAGTTGTTTTTCCTTGACCAGATGCTGATACAGCCGCGAGCTTTCCCCCGTACTCAATATACTGGCCAGCACCTGGAGCGCGTAATTGTCCGCGGTATTGCCCGGAGGGGTGTGAAAGGCCATCAAGACCATGGGCAGGCGCGCCAGTGGGTCCATCATGGTTTCCCGCCGCTGGCCGTAGTGCTCGGGCTCGGTGAGGTCTGGCCTGGGAGGCGCCGGCTGCGATGGGATGTCGCCGAAGTATTTCTTGACGCTTTCCAGGGCCTCGGCGGGATCAAGATCACCCACCAGGGTGAGCACGGCGTTGTTCGGCGCGTAGTAAATGCGGAAGAAATCCTGCACGTCCGACACGGTGGCGGCGTTCAGGTCTGCCATGGAACCAATAACCGAGTGCTTGTAGGCAAAATTGTCGTACGCCAGGTTGTCGATTTCCAAATACGCTTTGCCGTAGGGCTGGTTGTCAATGCCCAGCCGCCGCTCTTCCTGGACTGCGTTGCGCTGGTTGTTCAAGTTGGCCAGGTTCACTGCCAGCGAGCGCATGCGGTCGCTTTCAAGGAAGAGCGCGAGGTCCAACTGGTTTTTCGGCAGCATCTCGAAATAGTTGGTGCGGTCCTCGTTGGTGGTCCCGTTCATGTCGCCGCCGTTGTTTTCAATCAGGATCATGTGCTCGCCCTTGCCCACGTTTTTCGAGCCCTGGAACATCATGTGCTCGAAAAGGTGCGCGAACCCCGTCCTGCCGGGTCGTTCGCTGTGCGAGCCCACGTTGTAGGTGACGGAGATGGCGAAGACGGGCGCCGTGTGATCGGGCGCGATAATTACCCTCAACCCGTTCCCGAGGCGCTGGTCGGTGAAGTTCAGGTGCGGCACGCGGAGTTCCGCGGCAGCCAGCGCCTGCGCCAAAAGCAACACAGACGCCAGCAACAAAGTACCTGCTCGGTATCTCTTCATTTGCATACTCCCTGGAGCCTCAATCATAAGCTGTGAATCGGTTAGGAGGCCGGACCCTTCGTCAATTCGGGTAATTAATTGTCTGCCATTGTCCTGCTTGCCCGGGAAACTCGACGCGACCTGTTTCAATGATTGCGACTGCCCAGAATTATACCTCAGCTTCGGCTGCGGGTCGGGCTCCTTTCCAGAATCCATCGAGAGCCGGACACCGGGGTGACCGTACCGTGTTTCGGGCGGATATTGACCTCGATACCAATCTGGCGGTGGAGTCACCGGGCGACAGGTCCTCCATCTATCCGTCAAAGCCCCATGGCAACGCACAGCGCGGCGACATCGCCGATCCGTTCACCCAGTTGTGCCGGCACAATTTGGCAAACCGCAGACGAGTACGGAAGGGCCTCACGCTGCATCACCTCGCGGGCCGGCCCCAGCAAAGTATTGCCCAGGCGCATCGCCAGTCCGCCGATGACAATCTTCTCCGGGTTGAGAATGTCCACCAAGATCCCCAGCACGGCACCCAGCCGCTCGCCCGTCGAGCGAAGAACGCGCGCCGCGACAACATCTCCTTTGCGCGCGGCGAGCGCCACCTCACGAGCGGTGATCGGCTTGCCTTTCTGCAAAAGTTCAGCAAGGGTGGTGGATTGCCTTCGCTTCAGAGCGGCTTTGACCGCCGTTTCTGCTCTCTGTGGCATGCCGCCGCCGCTCACCCATCCTTCAACGGACCCGGCCTTGTGATAACCGACCGGCCCGGAGCGCGAGAGGCGGACGTGCCCGATCTCGCCGGCGAAGTCGTTGGTGCCGCGGTAGAGCCGGCCGTCGATAATAATTCCTGCGCCCAGTCCCGTTCCCATGGTCAGAAAAACCATGTTCCGGCAGCCGCGCCCGGCGCCAAAACGGTGTTCCGCCACCGCGCCAGCATTGGCGTCATTCTCCAATCGGCAGGCGACGCCAAACTCATCTTCAAGCATCGCTTTGATAGGCACATCCACCCACGTGGAGAGATTAGGCGGGGCTTGAATGATGCCCCGGAGGCGGTCGAGCGGACCGCCGCAACTCACGCCGATGGCAGCCGGCTTTAACCGGTGCTTTGCAAGCAGGTCGCGGATTCCCGCCTCGATCAACCGCAGCGCGGGTCCTGGTCCTCTTGCGGGCTTTGTGGGAAATTCGACCCGATCCAGGACCGACGGCGCTTTTAACGAGACGAGAACTGCGGTCTTCGTTCCCCCGATATCAACGCCGACCAGCGCGTTCTTTGGCCTCAAAACAGGACCTCGGTGAATCGTTATGAACTCTTGCTCGTCTAACTTATGGGCAGTTGGTTCGCTGCATCCCCGCTTGGCGGCGCTCTCCCGGACTGCAACAAGCTTCTGCGACGCTTGTTCAGAAACCGTGCGGTTGCTAAGATTATATGCTTGAACCACTGAGGAATTGCTGCCCCACGAAGTTTTTGTCTTTCTATGCAACCCATCATCGAAGTGCAGGACCTGACGAAGGAGTTCCGTTCCTTCCAGCGCCGTGAAGGCGTGTGGGGCGCCCTTCAGAACCTTTTTGTGCGCGACCGAATCACTGTCTCCGCCGTAGATCGCGTGAATTTTACCATCGCGCCGGGCGAGATTGTGGGTTACATCGGCGCCAACGGAGCCGGGAAATCGACCACGGTGAAAATGCTGACGGGCATCCTGGTCCCGACCAGCGGCAGGATCGTGGCCAACGGTTTTGTCCCCTGGCGCGACCGCCGCCGTTACACCAAGCACATCGGCGTGGTGTTTGGCCAGCGGACGCAGCTCTGGTGGGACATCGCGGTGGTGGAATCGTTCAAGCTGTTGAAGGAAATCTACGAAGTTCCTGACGCTGAGTACAAGCGGCGGCTGGGCGTATTCTGCGAGATCCTGAATCTCAAAGACTATCTCAGCACGCCGGTCCGCAAGCTCAGTCTGGGGCAGCGAATGCGATGCGACATCGCCGCTTCGCTGCTGCACAATCCTCCCGTGCTTTTTCTGGACGAGCCGACCATCGGCTTGGACGTAGTCGCCAAGGACCGCATCCGCGAATTTCTGAAGGAAGTGAACCGCACGGAGCGGACGACCGTGCTGCTGACCACTCACGATCTTTCAGACATCGAGGAGCTTTGCAGCCGCATCATCGTGATCGACAAAGGGAAGATCCTCTTCGATGGGGCGCTGCGTGAGATGAAAGGGCGGCTTGCCAAATACAACCAGGTGAAATTTCTGCTGAAAGACCGGTCCCAGTCGGCGGCTGTGGAAAAGATTGCGACTGACGGAATTCTCTGCGACCTCGTTGATGAATTGACCTACCTGATGCGCTTTGACCGCGAGCGATATTCGAACGCGGAGATCATCCGCCGCATCGTGAACACGCTGGAAGTAACGGACATCCTGGTTGAAGAGGAACCGATCGAGGACATTGTGAAGCGCATCTACCTGCGGGGCGAGGTCTGACAATGGCCTCCACCGATTTTGCGCTCCCGGCCCGACCCCGGAGCGAGTTTTCACTGGTGGCGACGGCTCGCATCTATGGCGGATTCCTGCGCGTGGGCTTCGTAAACACCATGGCCTACCGCCTGCGCTACTACACCGGCATCGTCACCTATTTTATTTACGTGTCTGTTTATTACTTCATCTGGAAGGCCATTTATTCTCACAGTGTCAGCATTGAGGGCTTTGACTTCGGCCAGTTGCTGACTTACGTCGCCGTCGGCTGGACCATCCGCTCGTTTTATTACAACAACATCGATCAGGACATGGCCGGGCAGGTGCTGGAAGGCAAGCTGGCCATGGACCTGATCAAGCCGGTCAACACGCAGTGGATGTATATTGCCCAGGCGCTCGGCGAGTCGGCTTTCCGCCTGACCATGCTGACCGTGCCGACCGCCATTGTGCTGCTGCTTGTCTTCCCGGTGCGCAAGCCGGCGAGTGTTGGGAACTTCATGGGTTTCCTGATCAGCGTGTTCCTCAGTTTTTTCCTGGTGGCGGGCATCAACTTTGCAGTGGGAACCTTCGCCGTGCGCTTGAAATCCATTCTGGGATTGCTGCGGGCCAAGTATTTTCTGCTGGAACTTTTCTCCGGCTTGCTGATTCCCATTTCCTTTTTCCCACATGTCTTCCAGACGATGTTTGCTTACATGCCATTCGAATACATCAGCTACATTCCAGTTCTGATTTACCTGGGAAAGATCAGCGGTGTTGGAATCCTGAAGGCGCTGGGCATCCAGATTTTCTGGGTTGCGGCGCTGGTGGCCATTGGGCACGCGCTGTGGACATTGTCGAGCAAGCAGATCACGATTCAGGGAGGTTAAAACCAAGTATGAAGTGCGAAGGATGAAGGATGAAAGTAAAGGCGGAAATGCTGCGCCCTGCCGCAAGAGTTCATAATCAATCGAAGGACCGCCATTTTACAAATAGCATGGCCCGCTTTCATCCTTCATCCTTCACGCTTTATACTTCCTTATGAAACGACACATGCGATTGTTCGCGCTCTATTTCGCTCAATACGCAAAAGTCCGGCTTGAGTATAAAGCGGACTTTTTCATCGCCTTTTTCTCCTCGATGGCGGCGACGGTGCTGGGCTTTGGGTTTGTGCTGGTATTGTTCACCAAAATTCCCAAATTGCAAGACTGGTCATTCTACGAAATTCTCTTTCTCTATGGATTCTCTCTCATCCCGCTTGGGTTCTTCAACGTAGTGAGCTGGAACCTCTATCAGTTTGGCGATCTCTACATCATTCAGGGAAAATTTGACCGCCTCCTCTTGCGGCCGGTTGATACTCTTTTCCAGGTGCTTTTTGAAAAATTCCGGCTCGAGTCGCTCCAGGAAGTCATTACAGGCATCTTTGTTGTGGTTGTCGCGGTCGAGCGTCTCAATGTCCCCTGGCCGGCCGTTGATTATCTCTGGTTCATTCTTATGGTGGCCTCGGGCGCGCTGATTTACCTGGCGGTATTCCTGATGCTCACCGCTGTGTCGTTCTGGTTTGAGGATCGCGTGGGCATCGTTCCACCGGTATTCAACATGCTCACCTTTGGTCGCTACCCGCTGACCATCTATAACGTCTTTATCCAGTTCATGCTGAGCTGGATCATCCCTTTCGGGTTCGCCTCTTTTTACCCCACAACACACTTTCTGGGGCGCGACACTTTTAATATCTATTTCTACCTCGTCCCCGTAGTGGCGGCGTCATTCTTCATCCTGGCTCTGTTTGTCTGGAACCGCGGCGTGGAGAATTACAGCAGCACGGGATCGTGAGGGCCAGACCTTAATGCCCCTTAGTTTTGACCACGTTGCAAGCTTCAGGTAAAATTGCTACTTCCTGAATTCGCCCTCAGGAAAGTTCCATAACATTCATTATGCTTCGATTTTACACGGCGGGTGAATCGCACGGACAGGCGCTGGTGGCGACCCTGATGGGATTGCCGGCTCACGTGCCCGTGGACTTTGCTTACGTCAACCGCGAGCTGAAGCGACGCATGGGCGGTTATGGGCGCGGCGGGCGGATGAAAATCGAATCTGACACCGCGCAGTTCCTTTCCGGCGTTCGCCACGGCGAGACGATCGGTTCGCCCATCGCCATTCTGATTGAGAACCGCGACTGGAAAAACTGGCAGGAGTCGATGTCCGTGGAAGACCTGCCGGAGACCCGCGAAAAGTACAAGGCGGTGAAGTCGCCGCGGCCGGGCCATGCTGACCTGGCAGGTTGCCTGAAATACGATTTCCTTGACGCGCGCTATGTGCTGGAGCGCGCCAGCGCGAGGGAAACGGCGGCCCGCGTTGCCGTGGGAGCGATGGCCAAGCTGTTCCTCCTGCAGTTCGGCATAAGGATTGCCAGCCACACCGTGGCGCTGGGCAGCATTGCGCTGGCGGATGACGATGTTCCCTTCGAGAAGATTCTCGCCCTGCGCGACGTCCAGGACATCATGCTGAACTGCGTGGACGCGGAGACCGAAGCCCGCATGAAGGCGGAAGTGGACAAAGCCACCGAGGAACGCGACACGGTCGGCGGCACATTTGAAGTGATTGCCATGGGTATTCCGGTAGGGCTCGGCTCCTGCGCGCAGTGGGACGAAAAGCTCGACGCGCAACTGGCTCAGGCGGTGATGTCCATCCAGGCCGTGAAGGCGGTCGAGATTGGGACCGGAATCGGAAACGCCGCGACGCCCGGCTCCGGCGTCCATGATGAGATTGGCTATAACCGGCAGGATAGAAGGTTCACCCGAAAAACCAACAGGGCCGGCGGCCTGGAAGGCGGCATGACCAACGGCGAGCCGGTCGTCGTCCGCGGATACCTGAAACCGATTTCCACGCTGCGCAGGCCGCTCGAATCGGTTGACTTTGAAACGCGTGAGCCTGTGAAGGCGGCCTACGAGCGATCAGATGTTTGCGTGGTTCCGGCTGCAGGCGTCGTGGGCGAAGCCATGGTAGCGCTGGTTCTGGCACGGGCATTCCTGGAAAAATTCGGGGGCGACTCGTTGCAGGAGACCCGGAGAAATTTCGACGCTTATCAGGAGCAGGTGCGCCGATTTTAACCTGGCTGGAAACGAAGCTCAGTCGCACCGCTGCAGAGTTTAGTAACTTATTCGATATGGCAGGGATTTATCCGTTGGAGGACTTATGAATTTCACTGGTCGAAGTTGCTCCCTTTTTTGTTTATTCCTGATCGCAGTGCTCACGATCCCGCTTGGCGCCAGCGCGGCCCGGCGCTCGAATGGCCCCGCGGCGGCCAATTATCACATCGTCAAGAGGGTCCTTCTGGGCGGCGAAGGCGGCTGGGATTATCTAGACTTTGATCCACAGAATCGCCACCTGTTCGTTTCCCACGCCAACCAGGTGCTGGTTATTAACCCAGACAACTATGAGGTGATCGGGAACATTCCGGATACGCAAGGTGTTCATGGCATTGCTGTGGCGCCGGAACTCAATCGCGGATTCACCAGCGACGGAAGGGCCGATCAGGTGACCGTCTTTGATCTGAAGACGCTCAAGACGATCGGCACTGTCAAGGTGACCGGCCAGAACCCCGACGGAATTACCTATGATCCTTCCTCGCAGCGGGTTTTCACCTTCAACGGCCGCAGCGACGATGCTACCGCCATTGATGCGAAGACCCTGAAAGTGGTGGGTACCATTAGTCTGGGAGGCAAGCCCGAATTTGCCGTGCCTGACGGGCGCGGGATGCTCTATAACAACCTGGAAGACAAGAGCACCGAACTTGCGATTGACACGCACACGCTCCAGATCAAGTCGCGCTGGCCGATGGCGCCCTGCGACTCACCTTCGGGGCTGGCGATGGATGTAAAGCATGACCTTTTGTTTGCCGGCTGCCACAACAAGATGATGGCCGTGATCAGCGCCGCTGATGGCAAGGTGATTGCGTCGGTCCCCATTGGCAACGGCGTGGACGCCAACCGGTTTGATCCGGGAACGAGGCTGGCTTTCAGCTCGAACGGTGACGGCACTCTGACGGTGGTGAAAGAAGTGTCGCCAACGGAATTCAAAGTGGTCCAAACCGTGGCAACTGAGCGCGGAGCGCGCACCATGGAAGTGGACCCGAAGACCCACAACGTTTTTCTGGTAACGGCAAAATTTGGGCCGCCTCCGCCCGAAACCAGCGGGCAACGGCGGAGCCGGCCGCCCATGGTGCCGAACAGCTTTACTCTGCTTGTGCTCGCGCCCTAAATGTGCGATTTTGAAAAGTAGGAAAACACAACTAGCCGCAGCATGTTTCATGGCAAGCGATTGATCGATCGAGGGACTCGATCGCGCCGAGGCTCCCGGCGCCGACGATACTAGCCTGAAGATGATCTATCCCATTGTGAAATACGGACAGAAGGTTCTGGAAGACGGCACGAAGCCGGTCACGGAGTTCGACACTGACCTCGAAAAGCTGGTCGCCGACATGTTTGAAACCATGTACGCCGCCAACGGTGTCGGGCTTGCCGCACCGCAGATCGGCCTGGCGCACCGGCTCGCCGTGATTGACATCACCTGCGGCCACGACCCGAACGCCAAGCTGGTGCTGGCCAATCCAGAGATCATATCCACCGAAGGACAGCAGACAGAGGAAGAAGGCTGCCTGAGCCTTCCGGACTTCCGCGCCAAAACGCCGAGACCGGTGAAAGCCACTGTCCGCGCACGCAATCTTCAAGGCGAGGAATACATCATGACGGGTGAGGGCCTGCTTGCCCGCGCCTTCTGTCATGAGACGGACCACCTGGACGGCAAGCTCTTTATCCATCACCTGACGCGCCTGAAGCGCGAGTCCATCAAGCGTAAAGTCCGCAAACTGGCCAAGGCGGGCGAGTGGTAGGATGGATTCCGGCGCGCCCTGCGAAACCCGAGAAGACTGTTCCCATCGGACTTGACGGATGAACCTGATCTTTTGCGGCACGCCTCAATTCGCTGTCCCCACTCTTGAAAAACTGATCGCTGAAAAGTTCTCCATTCAACTGGTCATCACCAATCCGGATGAGCCGCGTGGACGCGGGCAGACGGTCCAGCCCTCGCCCGTGAAGCAATGCGCGATGCGTCACGAGCTTCCTTTTTATCAGCCGGCCAAGCTGAAAACGGATGAGGCCCGTGAACATCTCTCGCAGTACCATCCCGATGCCATGGTGATTGTTGCCTACGGCCAGATCGTCCCGCAGTGGATGATTGACATCCCGCCGCTTGGCTGCATCAACCTGCACGCCTCGATATTGCCCAAATACCGCGGCGCGGCGCCCATCGCCTGGGCGATCATGCGCGGGGAAAGGGAAACCGGCGTAACCACTATGAAGATTGACGCGGGAATGGATACCGGCGACATGCTGCTCGAACGCCGCGAGCCGATCCGCGGAGATGACACATCGGAGACCCTCGGTGAGCGCCTCAGCACGATTGGCGCGGAACTGATGGTGGAAACATTGCGGGGGCTGGAGCGGGGAGCGATTGCGCCGCGGCCGCAGGACCACCATCTGGCGACGCTTGCCCCGCGGCTTCAAAAAAGGGACGGCCTGATCGACTGGTCGCTGTCTGCGGAAGATCTTGAGAGGCGTGTTCGTGGCCTGGTCCCCTGGCCGGGCGCCTACACGTCGTTTCGGGGCAAGCTGCTGCACATCTGGCGGGCGGAAGCTGTTCCGGCGGCCGCTGCCGTGGCCATTGCTCCCGGAGCGGTCTCCGCCGAGGGCGGACGACTTTCCGTGGCCTGCGGCGAGGGCACGCAACTGCTTCTCCACGACGTTCAGCTTGAGGGCCGCAAGCGCCTTTCTGCCCGCGATTTCATAAACGGCGCCCGCGTCCGTACAGGCGAAACCCTGGGTTCCTGAGGTAAGCCTTGGCGCAAGTTTCGCCTGCCCGCAAACTCGCTTTTGAAATCCTCCTCCAGGTTGACGCCGGGCAGGCATTCGCTTCCGACCTGCTCCAAAGCCGCCACTTCTCGGCCCTCAGTGAGCGCGACCGGGGGCTTGCTACGGAAATCGCGTTCGGCGTCCTCCGCTGGCGAGGCGAGATTGACCACCGCTTGCAGCAGCTTTCCGGTAAGCGCCCGCAATCGCTCGACCGCGAAGTTTTGACGGCCTTGCGAATGGGCATTTATCAGATTGCGTTCCTTGAGAAAATTCCCAGGTCCGCTGCGGTTAACGAATCAGTGGAGCTCACCAAGCTGGCGGGCAAGAGGTCGGCGGCCGGGCTGGTCAACGCTGTGCTGCGCAAGTGCCGGCCGGAAAAGCTTCTGCAACGTTCCGGCGCGGCCGAACTGAACAACCCGGAGTTTCTCATGAGCGTGCGGCGGACTGCGCCGGCCTGGCTGCTCGAGCGATGGGAAGCGAACTTCGGGGCGGAAGCAGCAAACCGGCTGGCATGGGCCTCGACGCAGGTTCCTCCGACCACGCTGCGAATCTGCTCCTCGACGCCCGAGCCGGGCGATGTCATCGCGAGATTGGCGGAGAAGGGATGCAAGGTCCGCCGGGGACGGTACGTGCCCCAGGCCCTCATCGCGGAAACAGGCGGGGCGGCTGTTGCCCGGCTTGCTGAACTGATGGGATTGGCCATCCAGGATGAAGCTTCGCAAATCGTCCCTGAGTTGCTTCAGGTGCGACTGGGAGAATGCGTGCTCGATCTCTGCGCTGCGCCGGGCATGAAGGCCAGCTTGCTGGCAGATGCAGTGGGCGACGGCCTGGTAGTGGCCTGCGACTCGAGCTCCCGCCGTCTCCAGACGCTTCGGAAGCTCCTGCCGAGGCTAACGGCCAACGTCAGAGCCGTTCGTGTGGTGCGCCTGGACGCCACGCAGCCACTCCCGTTCCGGCAAAGTTTCCAAGGGGTCCTAGTGGACGCGCCTTGCTCCGGCACCGGCACGCTGGGGCGCAATCCGGAAATCAAATGGCGTCTGACTCCAAAGGACCTCGAGCGGCTGCCGGCTATGCAGCGGACGGTCCTTTCGAGCGCGCTTTCGGTGCTCGCGCCGGGGGGACGGCTGGTCTACGCAACCTGCTCGCTGGAGCCGGAAGAGAATGAGAAGGTCGTGGAGAGCGTGCTGGCCGCGACCAGCGATTGCCGGCTGCTGGGCCGCGCTGAGCTTGCGGAGGATCAGCCGGAAATCGTACGGCTGATCGATGAGCGCGGATACTTTCACACGCGTCCCGACCTCGACGGCATGGACGGCTTTTTTGCAGCGGTGATGTTGCGATGAGGGTCTAAGGCATCAACCGCTGTTCGCGCAAAGGCGCTAAGGCGCAAGGATACGCGGTGGTGATAACATAGCCGCAATGTGGCGGCGTAAAGCCGCCGCTGCTAACGATGTGTTGCTATAAAAGGAGGTCGCAATGGACCTGAAAGGCAAAAAGATTGCAGTCCTGGTGGCAGAGCAATATCAGGAACTGGAAGTCTGGTATCCGCTGCTGCGTTTTCGCGAAGGCGGCGCGGAGACGATTGCCGTGGGCGGCGAAGCAGGGAAGACTTACGACAGCAAGAAAGGGTATCCCGTGGTCGCGGATAAATCGATTGGTGACGTGAGCGCGGCGGACTTTGACGCTGTGGTCATTCCGGGCGGTTGGGCGCCCGATTTCCTGCGGCAGGACGAGCGCATGGTGGCGCTGGTGCGCGACATGCACCGCGCGGGCAAAGTGGTGGCCTCGATCTGCCACGGCGGCTGGCTGCTCTGCTCGGCCGGCATTGTGGAAGGGCGAAAAGCCACCTGCTTCACGGCGATCAAGGATGACATGATTCACGCTGGCGCGAAGTACGTGGATGAGGAAGTGGTCGTTGACGGCAACCTGATCACTTCACGCAAGCCCTCCGATCTTCCGGCCTTCTGCCGGCAGATTGCCGTGGCTCTCAGCGGCCAGGCGGTGGCGCAGCACGCAGGCAGATCCTGACGGCGGGGCTTTTTGCATCGCGTTGTGAGTGCCGGCCCTTGGTATCGATTCACAGTTCGTTTCGCAGAGAGGAGTTGAGATGCGCAGATCTCTCATTCTGGTCTTGTCTTCGATGGTGCTTAGCGGCATGGGATTTTTGGGGCTCGGCGGGCAGGCGCTCGCAAAATCGGGCAAGGGGCGCCTGCTCTATATGACCCTGTCTGCCGGATACAAGCACGCGAGCATTCCTACTTCCGAGAACGTGGTGAAAGAGATCGGCGAACGTTCCGGACTCTTTGACACCACCGTGACGCAGGACGTGGGGGCTTTTACGACGGAGAACCTGAAGAAATACGATGTAGTGATGTTTTACACCACAGGGGAACTACCGATGACCGACGCGGAGAAGAATGCCTTTATCAATTTCGTCCGTTCTGGCCACGGATTTGTGGGCGTCCACAGCTCTACTGATACCTTCTATAACTGGCAGGATTACCTGGAACTGGTCGGCGGATATTTCAATGACCATCCCTGGCACCAGAAGGTGACGGTGGAGGTGGCGGACCCGTCGAGCCCTATCGTCAGCTTCCTGGGCAAATCGTTCCAGGTGAACGATGAGATTTATCAGACAGCCGACTTCCAGTACAAGACCTCGCACGTGCTGCTGCGGCTTGATCCGAGCTCCGTGGACCTTCACAAACCGAACGTGCACCCGCGTTTCTACGGCTGGCCGCTCGCCTGGACCCGCCGCGACGGAAAAGGCAGGGTGTTCTGCACGGTGCTTGGCCACGAAGATGCCGTCTGGAACAGCCAGTGGTACCAGGAAATGCTGCTGAACGGCATCAAGTACGCCATGGGCAGATTGAAGTAAGCTTGACGGCAAGCTCTCGACCCCTGGACTCAAATTGAAGCAGGCGGGAGACTATAACCCAATTGTTGAACGGTTGTCGAAAGTTTGACCCTGTCGATTTCATATTGCCCTTTATACCGAACATTCGATGCAGCGTATGTGCCAGTGTACCCGACCTGTCGCAAAATTAGTCTCTTGCATATGTCATGAAGATGAAGGGCAAACTCAAACCAACCCAACAGCCCTCCACGATCCCGGATGTGAATTGCTCCCGAATGAATCACTTCGCCGCGAACGGTGGAAAGCAAGCCCTCCCACGTGATGTCTTGCGAGAGGGTTGAGTAGTATGCGTTCATTGCTCCTGCGTCTGAAAGCCCGAAGCCGCGGAGGAGGTCGGCCACAGCAAGACCGAAATCGAGATCCTCGGAATCAACGTTCGCCTGCCTACTAACTATCCTATCAAGGATGGGGACTTGAGACTGTCTGTGATCCGCTTTCCACTGTTTGCGAAGACGCTTTAGATCGCTGCGGGCCGCATCCAAGATCGCTTTTACTTCTGCCGACTCTTGGGGCGCCAACCCCAATCTCAAGTTACGGCGATCGAACCCGTGAAGTTTGCAAACGGCGTCGAGCGCTTTCACTAAGTCCGTAATACTTTCGTCAACTGTCGCCTTTCCCGGCGTACCGCTACGCACCAAATTCAAAGGCACGATGAGGCGGTTTCGTGCTTCCAGTGGCAACCCAAAGTAGCAGTTGAGAAAAGGTCCAACGCCTGAGCCAAGCCTTGCACTGTCGACCCGCGTAAATGCTGGAAAATTATCCTTCTGCGGAGTGCTGCCTATTCGAGCATAAACTCGTCTTCCCAGCCTGCCGTCAATGCTCCGAAGTTCCAACCAGGGTGCATTAATATCGCTGCCGCTTGCAAAGCTTAGGGCTGCGATCAGTCCGGACGGCAAAAGGTTTCGGATTTCGTCGGCCGTATCGTGCGGCCGGTTTCCGATTACCCCAAAGGCCACTCCGCTGCATTCGTGACTCGGAGTTTTGACAGCGGGGGCGAAAATTTCCAGCCCACACAGAGAGCCGTCAGTAACGAAGGGTATATATGGCGCGTGATCTACAATAGACGACGCTGTCTCGACGCCTTGAAACTCGCTAAGCATACCAAACAGGGGGAGGCACCATACTTCCTCCGGAATCTGCTCTAGAGGAACGAACATCAGATCATTTGGCACAACAGTGATCGAAGAACCGTCGTTCGAGAACATGCTGAAGTGCTTCTTAGTGACGATCCCCCTTGACGCCTGGAACGTGCCGTGCTCCGTCTGCAACCCCACAGCTCTAATTTCCTGACTTCCGTGGTCTCGAAATTCCCTGCCTCCCGCTGCAATCGGCTCTGGTACTTGGTCAAGTAGAAAGGGCATCAGAAAATCGTTGTAGTCTGGAGGTATTGAATGCTGTTGAATTTCGAGTTCGAGAGTTACATGGCCGTCTGAAGGGATAGTCAAGGTCGCCGGCCCTGAGACCTCACCGTCGGGCGCCGAAAACGACGCCGTGGCTGAACCCTTGTAAATTCGATCCGACGATAATGACTCCTGTAAATTCCAGTCCCTCACCATTTATGACGCTCCCGACGAGCCTTTACAGAACATGCGTAATACCGCACGCGCATTGCCCCCAATTGGGCAGCTTTTCAGATTGAATTTATACATTATGTCCGACCACGGTCAACGTTTCCTGCCATAGGTACGGCGCTCATATCAGTTTTCCTGAGCGAATGTAGACAGCCAGCCCTTGGCTCGCCAACTGCTCTCTCCACCGGCAAACTGGCTTGAACAATTCTTGATCGGCAGTTTTCACCAGGCCCATTGGCCCTTTTTTCTTGACAAACCTCAGGGCTGTTTGTATGAAGGTTAATAGGCACTTTTTCTGTGCCTGGAGGCGCGAGCGAACTAGAAAACCATGTGCAGACCTCGTTAGGCGAGGTTACCACGCAAACACAAGCCACTGCCCGGAAACGCGGAGACGCGCCAACGGGTAGAGCAGGCATGGCCGGATTAAGGCTCTGCCTAAGGTGGCTATCCTCAAATGCGATGGGGAATGTACGTTGTGTGGAGCTGAAGCTCAGACCAGGAGGTTGTCCGGCGGATGATGAATCGGCCCGGACGGATTTCTCGGCCCCGTGGGAGCGACGGCTCACACGGGGCTTTTGATTTTCGACTGGATTCAGGCCTGTAAGGGTGCCCGGCATCAGGGACGCGGCGCGGCTGCGATCTCCTGCGGGAGGAAGCGATGATTTACTTTACCGAAATTCAGAATCTGCCGACTTACGACGTGATGGGCTCGTACCTGGGGCGCGTGACCGACCTCGGGATTGATCCCACCCAGAACGCCCTGCGCGTGGCGGTTTACTTTGTGGAGGGCCCGCACAAGGAGCTGATTTATGTTACGCGCGAGCAGATGCAGTCGATCACCGTGCGTTCAGCACAGACCTCGGTGACTCGCGCTGGGATCCCCAGCAGCAAGCCCTTCGGTGACCTGTTGAGGGTGAGGAAAGACGTTCTTGACCAGCAGGTGATTGACGTGGACCACCGCAAGGTGGTCCGTGTGAACGATGTTGACCTGGAAATTCAGCCCACCGGCGGCCACACGGAGCTGCGCGTGTTGGCGGTGAACGTGGGGCTGGCGTCCGCCGTTCGGCGCCTTCTGCAGGGGCTGACCGCCAAGCATACCAGCCGGAGAATCTGCAGCTTTATTCCCTCAAAGACCATCCGATGGGAATTCGTCAACCTGATTGAGCCGGACGCTTCCCGCCGGCTGAAGCTCCGCATTTCCTACGAGCGGCTGGCGCGCCTGCACCCTGCCGATATTGCCGATATCCTCGAAGTACTGAGCCGCGATGAGCAGCGGTCGGTGATTGAATCCCTTGACCATGAAACGGCCGCGCAAGCCATCTCCGAGATCCCGACTGAAAAGCAGGCGCAGTTGCTGCAGAGCATTCCGGTGGAGAAGGCTGCCGACATTGTGGACGAAATGGCGCCCGATGAAGCTGCCGACGTCCTGCAGGAACTGCCGCCTGAAACCTCCGCCAAGCTGCTCGCTGACATGGAGACGGCAGGCGCGCAGGAAGTCAAGGAACTGCTGGGGTTTGAGGAAGACACTGCGGGCGCCTTGATGACCACTGAATACCTCGCTCTCGACCGAACGGCGACCGTGGAGAGTGTTGTTGAAGCGATGAAGGAGTTCGAAGGATCGGTGGAATCCATTCACTCCGTCTATCTGATCGATGACCAGGAAACTCTTCTCGGCGCTGTCCCGCTGGCGCGCATTTTGCTGGCGCCGGCCCGCACCTCGCTGCAGGAGCTTTCCCGTGAAGAGGTGCTCAGCGTGCGGACGGAAACGGATGCGAAGGTGGTGATTGACCAGTTTAGAAAGTACAACCTGCTGTCGCTTCCGGTGGTGGATGACAAGCAACACCTGCAAGGCGTCGTGACAGCAGACGATGTTCTCGACCTTGTCGTCAACCGCAGATAATCGAGCGGCAAAGAGTCGGCTTGCTGAAGTGAAGCAGTTCGCCGGTGTTCGGTCGCCGGCGCAGGTTACAGATGGACCGCAATCGCCTGAAAACTTACCGGACCAGGCTGCTGATCTTTCTGGCCGTCGTGGGCCCGGGCATCATCACGGCCAACGTGGACAATGACGCCGGCGGCATCTACACCTATTCGGTGGCCGGAGCGCGCTTCGGCTACTCGCTCCTGTGGACGCTGATTCCGATCACCATCGCGCTGATCGTGGTGCAGGAGATGGTGGCGCGCATGGGCGTAGTGACGGGCAAGGGCCTGGCGGACCTCATCCGGGAAGAGTACGGCTTTCGCGCCACCTTCCTTCTGATGATTTGCCTGCTGGTGGCGGACCTTGGAAACACGATCTCAAACTTTGCCGGGCTTGCCTCGGGCCTGTCGGTGTTCGGGCTCAGCCGCTACATCATCGTTCCGCTGGGCGCTGTGATCGTCTGGGCGCTAGTGGTGAAAGGCACTTACGAGTTCGTTGAAAAGGTCTTTCTGGTTGCCTGCGTGTTTTACATCGCCTACCCGATCTCCAGCTTTCTGGCCCATCCTTCCTGGTCCGGGGCGATGTTCAACACGGTGAAGCCATCCTTCCAATTGGACCGCAGCTATCTCTTCATGATCATTGGACTGATTGGCACCACCATCACGCCCTGGATGCAGTTTTACCTGCAATCGGCAGTCGTGGAGAAGGGCGTCAAGATCAAGGACTGGGTCTACTCGCGCTGGGACGTGATTGTTGGATGCATCGTCACTGACGTGGTGGCTTTCTTCATCATCGTGGCCTGCGCGGCCACCCTTTACACCAGCGGCCATCGCGACATCCGCGACGCCGCGGACGCAGCTCTGGCGTTGCGTCCCCTGGCTGGCCATGCGGCAAGCGCGCTGTTTGCTTTCGGGCTGGCCAACGCGTCGCTGTTCTCCGCCTGCATCCTGCCGCTGGCCACCGCCTACTACGTGTGCGAGGGCCTGGGACTCGAGTCGGGCATCGACAAGCGCGTGGATGAGGCTCCCACGTTTTACTGGCTTTATACAGGGCTGATTGTGCTGGGCGCGCTCGCCGTGGTGGCCCTGCGCGAACAGATGCAGGTGCCGATCATCCTGCTCTCACAGGTGCTCAATGGCATCATGCTGCCCTTTGTGCTGATCTTCATGCTGCGGCTCTCCAACCGCGAAGACCTGATGGGCGCTCATCGAAATACCCGCGCCTTCAATGCCATCGCCTGGGTCACCTGCGTGGTGATGATCATCCTCACCGTGCTGCTGATCGCTGCTCAGTTCTTCCAAGGAATGCCCGCCTGAGGGTCCCGCGCCTGAGGTACGGAATGGCTGGGGAGCTGCAGATTTGGACCAGAATTCGGAAGGCAGTGTAACATTTACGCGGCGTACCAAATACAAACAAATTTTCAAAAGGCCGCGACGGTTTCGGCGGTTGTAAATTAGTAAGTTACTGTGCTGCAACAAGTTACGATTTTGAAGAAAATGGAGGGAGAAAATTCCATACGTCCCATTTCAGGGCCTGCTCAGATATTCTAGCCTACTAAACGGGGCTACTGCTGGCCGCGCGTCGCGCCCGGGGCGGACGGCGATCTGATGAAGTTCGCGGTAGACCAGAGGCGCCAGACGGTCGAGGGCTTCTTTGCTTCCTTCGCCCCAGGCCCGAGCAAGAGCGTGACGTCGCTGCTTCCTGAGGGCCCCTGCCGCATCCTTTGGCCTCCAGAAAGTAACTCCAATTGAGCGAAGGATACCACACCCGCAACTGACAATCCAACCGACGGGGGCTTAACAGTATTTTTTGTCACGGATGCGGGTTTTGGCAGTCATTTTCCGCATTACAGGTTAAGGGCAGAAAGTAAACCAAGCCGCTGGGGAGCAACATCAAAAGCCGGGGGCAAAACACCCCCGCCCCGCCTGCGGCGAATCAAAGCCTGGAGGTGCGTGATGAAAACGATTCAAACATACGTGACCCTGGTTGGCCTTTCCCTGGTCCTTTTCGCCCTGAGTACGGTTGGGGCGGGGGGACAGGTCCCCTATTTAACTTATTTCACCGGCACATTCACCCTTCCTTTTGAGGCCCAGTGGGGAACGATGACGTTGCCTGCGGGGGATTACACTCTGGAGTATGGCAAACTGCTGGACGACGGGACTGGCCTTGTGGTTGTGCGGGGTACGGAGAAGGGAAGTCTGCAGGTGATTCTTTCCAGGCCGGCGAGACAGACTTCAACAGCAAAGAACGCGATTGTCTGCATTCGCGAGGGGAACACTCTTATCGTGCGCGCCCTCGAAATGCAGGCGCTTGGCGAGTCGGTTCATTTCCCATTGCCACGCGGCGCGAAGCTCGTGGCGCGCAACAACGGGAAGCACGGCGGATACAAGCAGCTTGTCGAAGTCCCCGTGCTGCTTCAATGGATCCCCGCCACTCTGAACGCAAAGTAACCTTATGATCGCAACCAGTCCATCACCGGGGGCGGGCCTCACGCCCGCCCCGGCATTCCGCCAAGAACAACCCTGACAGGAATCTAGAAACGGAACTTCCCGCGCATGGGTTGTGCTGACGCACCGCGTGGTAAATCCGCTCGATCTCCTGCCAGCGTTCATTCATCGGGTTTCTTCCTGCTCAGCTCGCGGTGAAACCAGGCGTCGACCGTTGGCCAATACCCTGCGTGGTCTCAAGAAAATTTCGGCCTCTCCTTCCCGCGGTATTACAGCCTGTTTGGCCCGCGCCCATTCAACGCGCCGGCCGGAAGCGCCAGATGTGGGTTCTCATGGGAAACGCAGTTAAAAGGATGTTGCCATCGCGGGCCCAGGCCGGCATCACAACGTCACAAGCATACTTCACCGGAACCTGCCTGAGCTTCTTTGTGGCGAGATCAAAAATTCCAAGCCCCCAAAACCATGAATCGGCCGGCGCCACGCCGACCAGGAGTTTGCGGTCTTTATTGATTCCGTTTGAGCCGAGGGCGTTCGGCGTAAGGGGGAGATCGTCCCTCAACCGAATCTCCTCGGGTGGGCCGCCCGAAAGCGGAACAGTTTCGAGGCGCACGTGCTGCTGCTCAATCAAATTAACGATCAGGGAGCGCCCGTTCGGATCAACCGCCACGCTGTCTCCGTCGCAAATCCTGCTGGGGTTCCCGTCTCCGCTGGAGATTGACCAGATGGCTCCCGATGAAGCGTAGTAAAGCGACTTCCCGTCCGTGGATGCCGCTACGGAATCAATCTGTTTCCCTTCCGTCTGCTTGAACCGCCGGATAATGCGTCCCTCCTTGATTGAGGCGATCGAAAGCGTTCGCGCCGGAGGGCTACCAACCATGAGCGCCAGTTCGTCGTTGCCGAGCTGAACCATCGGCGGGGCCGTCTCCTCAGCAGTCTCGACAAGCGGGACAAAACTCCCTCCGGGCTTGCCCAGCAGCAAACGAAGCTGCCCTGCATTCAATGTGGGCAGAAGGAAGCGTCCGTCAGCGAATTCAATGGGGGCAGCATCGTACTGCGTGTAGGTTTCGCTTGTTGCCAGCACCTCCGGCGTCCCGCCAGACTGGGGGAGCCTCAGCATTTCAAGTGGGCGTTCAACCTGGTCGACATAGATACTGCCGTCAGGTGAAGCGTCGAGGGACCATGCTAATGACGTTAGCGTCATCAAGGTGCGAACGGGACTTGCTCCGGATCGAGGGATGGCAACGATTCGATGCAGATTGCCGGAGGGAAGATCGATCAGGACCGACTCCCCGCCTGGAGTCACCGCGAGGGGAAACATGGAACCGGAATAATAAGAACTACTAAGCACCAGTTCCGGCGCCAGCCGCCGCGCTGTGCCAGTGGCGATGTTCAGCAAATACAGATGGTCGGGTTCCTCTTCTTTCACGCCTCCGAAAAAGACTGCCTCCTTGCCTGTTGGGAATATTCGTATGGGAGCAGAATAATGGAAGTCCACCCAAGCCCCAAGGGCCTGCAGGCGCCCGGTATCCGGCCAGAAGTGGTAAATCTGGTTCCGGCGGTCGGGGTCGACCCGGACAACCAGCATGGTGCCGTCAGGCAGGGCCTGGGGGCTGGCCGCGTTTGCCAGGAGCAAGCGTTCTTCACCACCCAGGCTAGGAACCGAGTAGATCCCAACAGGTTGAGAAATGATCCGATCGAAGAAAATCCTTGAACCGTCGTGCGACCAGCTGGGGCTGCTGCTCGTCGGGCCATGGGTTCGATCATGAGTAAGCACCGTCCAGTTGCCGGACGCACGGTCCATCACGGCAACCTGCGCGATGTTGTCCACCATGGCTTGAAAGGCAATCAGGCGCCCATCGGGAGAAACACGGGGAAAGAAAGCAATGGTGGGGCCAGACAAGAGTTCTCCGGACCAGCCGGGCGAGGGAGCCGCATTTCGATTCGCACGCCACCAGCCTGCCAGCGCCACGACGGCCACCGCGGCAAGCAGCCACGGCAGGGCGCGGCGCAGGGGAGACGTGGCGCGAGTGGCATGGGCATCCTGCCCATGTTCGATCACGGGCGGGACGCCCGTGCCACTCAATTCTTCCTCAATTGCAATGCGGGCCTCGCCGATGGCTTGCAGCCGCTGGCGCAGGTCTTTTTGCAGGCAGCGGCGGATGAGTTGCAGAATCGTTTGCGGCGTAGTTGCAGGCAGCGCGGCCAGGTCTGGCTCCTTGGTCAGGACGGCCACCAGCACCTCCGAAATGGTTTCGCCTTCGAATGCTTTCCGGCCCGAAAGCATCTCGTAGAGCACGCAGCCGAACGCCCAGATGTCGCAGCGCCGGTCCGCGTTCAGCCCCTTGGCCTGTTGCGGGCTCATGTAGGCGGCTGTGCCCAGAATCATGCCCGGTTCTGTCCCTGTCATACTCAGGGTGGGCGAATTCTGATCTGTGGCATGGGTATCTTGTCCATGCACGGGCGAGGCGCCCATGCCACTAAGCACCTTGGCCAGGCCAAAGTCCAGCACCTTCACCGTGCCTTCGGGTGTGATCTTCACGTTGGCCGGTTTCAGGTCGCGATGGATAACGCCGCGTTCATGCGCGTATTCGAGCGCTTCGGCAAGCTGGCGGGCCATTGATAAGGCGTCAGGGTAGGGGAGCCCTTTGGGCTCCCGCGGGAGGGCAGAGCCCTCCCCTACGATCTTCTCGGCCAGCGTCGCGCCTTCCACCAGCTCCATCGCCAGGGCACGGATGCCGTTCGATTCTTCGAGGCCGTAGATCGCCGCAATGTTGGGATGATTGAGCGAAGCCAGCACCTGGGCTTCGCGCTCGAATCGCGCCATGCGCTCGCGATCGCGGGCCATCGCCTGCGGCAGGATTTTCAGGGCGACGTCGCGCTGCAGCTTGGTGTCGCGGGCGCGATAGACTTCCCCCATGCCGCCCGCGCCCAGACTGGCAGTGACGCGATAGTGCGCAATCATCGTGCCGGGTTCAAGCGCCGCATTCGAAGCGGCCGGCGAGCGGTCACCTTTCCCCAATGCTTTCGCCGCCATCTCGACGGGCGGAGTTTCGAGGTAACTTCCAGCCTGATCTCCGTGCGCCAGCAGGGATTCAACTTCAGCCCGCAGAGCGGGATCGCCGTCACAGGTCCTCGCGAGAAACTCCGCCCGCGCGCTCCCATCCAGCTCCAGCGCCCGGTGATAAATCTGTTCGATTTCCTGCCAGCGTTCATTCATCGGGTTTCTTCCCGCTCAACTCGCGGTGCAGCCACGCCTGGGCCACGCCCCAGGGCGAATCACCCAAACTGTTAGCGCACGTTCTCTATCATGCCGATATTCGCTTGCAGGACCGATTCGGCAGTAACGCTCAGGTGGCGCCCGTCCTGCGACACGTCGAAATAGTCCTGGGAGTTTTGACCTGGCTGCACCCAATAAGAAAGGCGAGTGAGGGGGACGGGGCTGGGAACACGGGTGAGGCCCTTACCATTCCAGCCAACCTTCCAAAGGACACCGCTCAGATCAGCCTTGCGCTCCAGGACGTAAATTTCATCATTGGGACCCCGCGCATACCAGGCGGCCCAACCGTGGAAGACCTGTCGAGGCGGGTTCCTGAAATCGGAGACCCAAAGTCCTGCGTTCGGGTCGTCTTCGGTGCTTGAATGCACGATAAAACCGACCGCACGGCCTTCGGGAGACCAGCGAAGCAACTCGCATTTCCAGCCGGTTGGGAGCGTTGCGAGTGTGTGCTCCTTATGGTTATGAGGGTCAAAGGTCACGACCTGACTATTGGGCATCAGGTAGATCAGCCGGCCATCAGGGCCGACGTCCGACATGAGGTCAACCGTGTTTGCGTCCTTAACCAATGTTTGAGGAACACCACCCGAAATGGAAATGCGACGTATCTCTGGTCCGAGAGCAGCACCTGAAAGGTAGACCAGCCATTTGCCGTCCGGAGTCCAGCGTGGGAAGATATTGATGAAGCCACTTTCCTGAACCAGTTCCACTGGATTCGAACCGTCGGCATCGGCGAGCCAGATGCCTCCTTTCTCAACGCCCTTCATGTCGGAAAAGTAGGCAAGATGCTTTCCGTCCGGAGAGTATGCCGGCCCACGCTGACTCCGTGCAGGGTCCGTCGTAAGCGGTTTCAGATTTTGCTCTCCAGGCTTTAATGCCAGATCCAATTCGGCGATGTATGCCCTCTCGCGAAAAGTCGAAAAAACGATCCGCTTGCCGTCTGGCGAAACATCCAGTTGGGCGTCATCCCCCTGGCCAGCCGTAATTTGCTCCGGCTCCCCGCCGGCTGCGGAGATTTTCCATACGTTCATGGTCCCGCTCCGGTTAGAGGTGAAATAAATGACCTTTCCGTCCGGCGACCAGGCGGGCGAAAGTGCCAGTGAGCTCCGATAAGTCAATCGCCGCAACTTACCTGAGGCGACATCAACAACGTCCAATCCTCCGTAAGGCCCGCTTCTCCTTTCCACAATTGCAAGCTCACGGCCATCAGGGGAAAAGCGCGCCTCGGTGAAACGCAGGCGAGGCTCTCCGGTTGGCTCTATCAGGTGCGCGTTCTGGCCGGAAAGTTCGGAAATCCATAATGCCCCGGTCACGCTGTTCTCATAAGCAAGCGTCCGGCCGTCGGGAGACCACGCCGGGTCCTTCGCATTAAGAATCAGCCGCCGCGGCGTACCACCAAGCGCCGGAACTTCCCAGATGTCCCATATCCCCGATTGGTTCAGGCGCGAGTAAGCAATGTGTGCGCCGTTGGGCGACCAGCACGGCCGAGCTTTGAAGTTCGGGTCGTCGGTGACCTTGACCAGATTGCCGCCGCTGATCAGGCCTACGTAGATTTCGTAAGGGCCATCCCGGTTCGATACGAAAGCCACCGATCGGCCGTCGGGGGACAGTGCCGGCTCCGACTGCACGCCGGCAAAATTCGTGACGGCACTAAAGTGCATGGAGGTTTGCGGTGTGGGCGCGACAGAGTTCCACAGCACCACGACAGCGACCAGTGCCGCTGCGAGCAAGCCTGCGACTGTCCAGGGCAGGGCGCGGCGCAGGGGTGACGTGGCGCGAGTGGCATGGGCATCCTGCCCATGTTCGATCACGGGCGGGACGCCCGTGCCACTCAATTCTTCCTCAATTGCAATGCGCGCGTCGCCGATGGCTTGCAGCCGCTGGCGCAGGTCTTTTTGCAGGCAGCGGCGGATGAGTTTTTGAATCGTAACGGGTGTCGCGTTTGGCAGCGCATTCCATTCCGGCTCTTTCGTAATCACCGCCGCCAGCACGTCTGAAATTGTTTCTCCGTCAAAAGCCTTCCGGCCCGAAAGCATCTCGTAGAGCACGCAGCCGAAGGCCCAGATGTCGCAGCGCCGGTCTACGTTCAGCCCCTTGGCCTGTTGCGGGCTCATATAGGCCGCCGTCCCCAGAAGCATCCCGGGCTGTGTGGCCAGGGTGGTCAGAGTGGGCGACTCCTGATCCGTGGCATGGGCATCTTGCCCATGCACGGGCGAGGCGCCCATGCCACTAAGCACCTTGGCCAGGCCAAAGTCCAGCACCTTCACCGTGCCTTCGGGGGTGATCTTCACGTTGGCGGGTTTCAGGTCGCGATGGATGACGCCGCGTTCGTGGGCGTATTCCAGCGCTTCGGCAATCTGGCGGGCGATGGGTAATGCTTCTGGGTAGGGGAGCCCTTTGGGCTCCCGCGGGAGGGCAGAGCCCTCCCCTACGATCTTCTCGGCCAGCGTCGCGCCTTCCACCAGCTCCATCGCCAGGGCGCGGATGCCGTTCGATTCTTCCAGGCCGTAGATCGCCGCAATGTTGGGATGATTGAGCGAAGCCAGCACCTGCGCTTCGCGTTCAAATCGCGCCATGCGCTCGCGATCACGGGCCATCGCCTGCGGCAGAATCTTCAAGGCCACGTCGCGCTGCAGTTTTGTGTCCCGCGCTCGATAGACTTCTCCCATGCCGCCCGCGCCCAGACTGGCAGTGACGCGATAGTGCGCAATCATCGTGCCGGGTTCAATCGCCGCATTCGAAGCGGCCGGCGAGCGGTCACCTTTCCCCAATGCTTTCGCCGCCATCTCGACGGGCGGAGTTTCGAGGTAACTTCCAGCCTGATCTCCGTGCGCCAGCAGCGATTCCACTTCAGCCCGCAGACCGGGATCGCCGTCACAGGTCTTTGCGAGAAACTCCGCCCGCGCGTTCCCATCAAGCTCCAGCGCCTGGTGATAAATCCGCTCGATTTCCTGCCAGCGTTCATTCATCTGGTTTCTTCCCGCTCAGCTCGCGGTGCAGCCACGCCTGGGCCAGCTTCCAGTCGCGCCGCACTGTTTCGGCGGAAACTTTGAGGGCCTCGGCCGTTTCCTCGACGCTCAGTCCGCCGAAGTAGCGCATTTCGACCACGCGGCCCTTTCTCGGGTCGAGCGCTTCCAGCCGTTTGAGGGCTTCATCGAGTTCCAGAAGTTTGGCCTCCGGGGACGCAGTGGCCGCCAATCCTTCCTCGAGCTCGATTACCACCTGGTCGCCGCCGCGCTTGGCGCTGCCCCGGCTGCGGGCGTGGTCAACCAGAATCTGCCGCATGGCACGGGCGCAAATGGCAAAAAAGTGTGCGCGGTCCTGCCAACTGGCTTGCCGGGCATCCACCAGGCGCACGTAGGCCTCATTCACCAGGGCTGTGGCTTGCAGGGTGTGGTTGGGGCGCTCGCGCGCCATCAGGCGGCCGGCGATCTGATGAAGTTCGCGGTAGACCAGGGGCGCCAGACGGTCGAGGGCTTCTTTGCTTCCATCGCCCCAGGCACGGAGCAGGAGCGTGACCTCCTGGGCTGACGGCGCCCGTTGCATACCTTGCCCCTCCGAAGGGTATTGCCAATTGAGCGGAGCATAGCACATTGACAACTGACAATCCAACCGACGCTGGCGCATCAATATTTTTTGCCAGCGATGTGGGTTTTGGCAGGCATTTCACGCATTACAGGTTAAGGGCGGAAAGTAGACCGAAGCCGCTGGGGAGCAACACGAAAAACCGGGGGCAAAGCACCCCACACCGCCTGCGGCAAATCTTAACTGGAGGTGGGTGATGAAAACGATTCGAATATCCGTGACCTTGGTTGGTCTTTCCCTGGCCCTTTTCGCCCTGAGTTCTGTTGGGGCGAGAGGACAGGGCGTCCATACAACCCATTTCGCCGGCACATTCACTCTTCCGTTTGAGGCCCAGTGGGGGAAGATGACATTGCCCGCGGGAGACTACACACTGCAGTATGACACCCTGGACAACGGGGCTGGCCTTGTTGTCGTGCAGGGTACGGACAAGGGAAGTCCGCAGGGCATGGTTCTCGCCGGGCCGCGGGATCACGCTTCAGCGCCGAACAATGCGATCGTCTGCATTCGCGAGGGTAACGCTCTTGTCGTGCGCTCCCTCGAAATGCCCGCGATCAGCGAATCTGTTCGATTCAATCTGCCACGCGGTGCGAAGCTGGTGGCGCACAATGGGAACCGCGGCGGATACACGCAGCTTGCCGAAGCGCCCATGCTGATTCAGCGGATCCCTGTCACGCTGAACACGAAATAACGTCACAATGCGAACCTGCCTGTTGCCGGGGCGGGCATTAGGCCCGCCCCGGCACTCCGCCATGAAATCACACGAATCCTCATTCGGAACCGCCCGCGCACTCCCATCGAGCTCCCGAGCCGCGTGATAAATAAGCTAGAGCTCCTGCGGGCGTTATCCATGCTAACGGGCGCCCGCAGTTCACGGTAAGGCCCGGCGGGCCCAGCGCTCGATCTCGCCGGAGCCACGCCCGCGATTAGTTGACCCGGCCGAGATACTTGTCAAGCCATGCAAGGACTTCTTTCACCAGCACATCGCCGGGGCGGCCTCTTTCCCGCCCCCGGCGCGCCTATAAACTCAAACCTTCCTGAAGAAGAACCGTGGACCTCAAACCCGGAGGTCCGCGCTACTCTTCGCTTAGCGAGAAACACCCCTCACCGGTCCTCCCGCCTTGTGGGACGGGAACACCCTCTCTCCTTGGAGATGGTGGTCGTTGGGGTGCTGCGGGCTGTCGCGACCTCAGGCAGGGTTGGTAGCCACGGCACCGACCTTGTGCCATGGGTACCCGCTGCACCACCCGACCCGAGAGCCGATGCAACACGCGAGCGACACCGATGACGACGAGAGGGTGGTCGAACTTCGAGTTGCAGGAACAGGAGAGAGAATGTAACCTCGACCTTGAGGAAACCGGCGGGCGATGGAAACTGCGCGCAAGTGCGGCGGAGCGGCGCTCCTTCTGACGGTTTCATTTGTGTGTCTTGGCGCCTGGCGGGTGCAAGCCCAGTGGGCGCAAACGCTGCCTCTGAATTCTTCGGCCCCCCAGCCAGGCGCGCCCGCCAATTGCCACATTTCCGGCCTGGTGGTCGACGCGGGCACGGGGAAACCGATGCCTGGCGCCGATGTAAAGGTTTTCTCACCGCCCGTGAGTGTCGGCGGCGTTATGCCGGTTGTCGTTCCCACTTCGCCTTGCGTGCGCTGCGATCCACTCGGCGTGCTGCGGTACCGGCTTCGGACCGACGCCACAGGCCACTTCGCCGTGCGGGGAATGGAACCGGGCGTATACGCGGTCACCGCAGTAGCCGATGGCTATGCCGAACAGGTTTTCGATGCCCATGAAAAGTACACGAGGGACACCTTCTGGCTGCGGCCCGGTCAGGGGCGCGACGATATCGTGGTGCGGCTGCCGCGCGCCAGCGTGCTCGCCGGCCACGTGATCGACGAGCACGACGAACCGGTGCCTGGGTCGCTCGTACAAGTACTGCAATATGGGCCAGCGGGGGCCCTGCAGAAAATACTGCTGCCGGTGACGGGGACAACGACGGACGACCGCGGCGAATATCGGGTGTTCGGATTGCTGCCGGGCCGGTATTATCTCGTCGCCGGGTATCAGCCGGACTTCGACCTGGCCCCCTTTAACCTCTACGATTTGGAGCGTGAATTTTATTTCGACGGCCATTCCTGGCGAGGTGCGGGATGGAAAGACTTTCCTCCGCTGTTCTTCTATCCCGGTAGCACTGACCGCTCTCTCGCAAGGCCGGTGGACCTGGAGGCGGGGCAGGCGATTTTCGACCTTAACATCTCGGTCAGGCCAATGACGGGTAAGGAGCGGGTGGCCATCGACAAGTTCCATTTGCTTCCTCCGCTGACCGGAGCGTGTGAAGCATCGGGGACGGTAATTGATGCTGTCACGGGCCAGCCGATGCGGAACGCCTGGATGTCTTTCGGGTCACACTACTACTCCAGGGACCAGCGTCCGGCTGTGCAAGCCCGCACTGACGGAGAAGGACGCTTCGATTTGCAGTCGATCCCTTGCGCTTGGGGCCTGCCGCTCGGAGTGTGGGCAAATGGATTCGCGGAGCAGCCGGACGAATCGGAACCGGACCCGACATTTTTTGGTCAGCCGGAACCGCAATTTCGCTCTCAGCACAAGATCACCGGCATGCTGATCAAGATGGCGCCGACCGGGGTAATCGCCGGAAGAATCACTGATGGGCATGGCAATCCTGTCGAGTGCGCGCACGTCACCCTGGCGCTCGCCTATCCATCCAGTGATACCCGTGGGTGGCTGATGCCGTATCGCGAGACGGTGACCGATGACCTGGGCCAGTACCGCTTGTTCGATCTTCCTGCGGGACAGTATTACGTGGCCGCACAGACGCGGACGTCCCAGCCGATTCCGGCGCTGCCAGCATCTACTTCTGACGTGCGTTTGCTTGATGCCTCGCCAGGCGTTTCCGTGTCGCCGTACATCTACTATCCACATGCGACAACACCTGGCGATGGTTCGGTGATTCGCCTGGAGCCAGGCGAGCAAATGACCGGAACCGACTTTTCGCTTTCGCCGGTTACGACCTACGAAATCAGCGGCACGGTGCAAGGGGCGGCATGGCGCGCGTGGAAAGGGAAAGTCGGGTTGATCCTGCTGCCGGCGAAAGGCGCGTTTGGAATTTCCCTGAAAGAGGGCGAAGTCGTGCAACCGGACGATTCCGGCCATTTCCGCATTTTGGGAGTGCCGCCGGGTTCCTACGTGCTCTGGGCGGTTCTTCCCAGGGGAATGTCGCGGTATGCCGCCTATGCACCCATCACTGTGTCCCATGCGAATGTCGCTGGCGTCACGCTCGATCCTGACGGCGATTGGACGGTCCATGGCCATTTAACCGTGGAGGGCCAGGCGCAGGGTAATTTCCAATATCGCGTCATCGCGGAGCGAGGAGATGCTGGCTTTCTCTTCGACCGGGTTCAGGCAAATGACGTGCACTCGGGAGATTCGTTCGCACTGAACGGCCTGTTTCCCGGCCGCTACCGGATTCGGATTGAAATGATGCCGGAAAGGGGATACATCAAATCCGCCACCTTTGGCTCACAGGACGTGCGCGCCAATCTCCTGGAGATACCGCAGCACCAGCCGGTTGGGACGCTGGAGTTGGTAGTGAGTTGGGACGCGGTGCAGATTCAGGGGACCGTGCTCGGTCCCGATGGCCAGCCGACGCCATTCGCTTGCGTCGTCCTGGCGCCGGCTCCAGGGCTGCGGCGTGATGCGCGGCTCTTCAGGTCTGTTCCCACGTACTCCGGCGGACATTTCGCGTTGCAGGGAGTTCCGCCGGGCAAGTACACGCTGTTCGCCTGGGACAAGATCGCCTTCGGCGCCTGGTTCCAGCCTGGATTTCTCGACGGCGTGGCTGGATATGGCGTCGATGTCACCGTGGCAGAGGGTCAGACGCAAACCGTGACGTTGCACGAGATCGTCGCCGGCGGTGCGGCATCCGCCCCGGGCCAATGAGCGCGGCGAAGCTGAGTGTTCGCTGGGGCAAGGGGACAAGGTGCGCTAGACGGGTTAGCCGGCGAACCCTTCTCCTTGCTTCGGTGATACCACTCTTTGTGGCAGCACCCATTGTGGCACCGGCACTCCTGCCGGTGAGTTGGAGCGACTTGGGCAGTGACCCAAACAGCCTCCAGGTCAGGAAAATAGCTTTACCTTCAGGATGCCAGTGCGGAAGGTTGCGGTGATAGAAGGTCATTGGTCTATATTCCGTAGCACAGCACGCTTGCCTGTGTCGTTTATCCCATCCGCACAGCCAGGAGTGGCTGTGCTACAAAAGGCTGTGCTACTTGACTTTCAGCATGACCACGCCGTGGGCGGGGACCTTCGTCGAATAGTGCGTGTCGGAGACTTGCACTGCCTCATGTTTCCACAAGTCGCGCGCCTGGATTTTGCCTTCGAGTTCCAGCGCCGGCCACTCGACGCCGATTTCGTCTTCCTTGTCGGCGCGATTGAAAAAGGCCACGGCGGTTGAGCCGTCGGCGAGTTTTCGATAGGCGACAACCTGCTGTTCCACGTATGAAACCAGTTGCGCGGGATGGGCGGCGGGGTCCTGGTCGATGGCGATGACCTCGCTGTTCATCAGGATGTCGCGCGTGTCCTCCGTCATCGAGCTAAGATCGTTCCCGGCCAGCAGCGGAGCGGCCAGCAGGCACCAGAGGCTCATGTGGGTGCGGTATTCGTCGCTTGACATGCCGCCGTTGCCGATCTCGAGCATGTCGGGATCGTTCCAGTGGCCGGGGCGCATGAAGTGCTGGATGGCGAACTGGCTGAATCCGATTTCGTCCATACGCTCCCAGTGGTCATTGATGTCTCCGGTGGTGCGCCAAAGGTTGCCGCTCACTTTGGCTCCCCATCCCCAGACGTCGTCGCGCCCGTACTGGCAGAGGCTGTAGACGATGGGCCGGCCGCACTTCAGCAGGGCCTCGCCCATCTTCTGATAAACCGGACGCATGTCTTCGTCCTTATAAACGCGCGCGGCGCTGCACCAGTCGTATTTCAGGTAATCAAAGCCCCACTCGGCGTAGGTTTTCGCGTCCTGCTCCTCGTGCCCAAAGCTGCCTTCGTAGCCCGCGCAGGTTTCCGGGCCCGGCCCCGAATAGGTTCCGATCTTGAGGCCCTTGGAGTGGACGTAGTCGCATAGGGCCTTCATGTCGGGGAACTTTGTATTGCCGGTGATGTTTCCCCGGCTGTCGCGCTCGCCCTGCCAGGTGTCGTCAATATTGACGTAGATGTATCCTGCTTTGGCCATGCCGGAAGCGACGACGGCGTCGGCGGCGGCGCGCACGATCTGGTCATTCACGCGGCCGGCAAATTTGTTCCAGCTATTCCAGCCCATGGGCGGTGTGCGCACCAGGCCGTTGTCCGTCAGGTCGCGGAGCTCGGGCAGCGGCAGCGGCGCGGGAGGCAGCGTGGCCTCGCGGGTGGTGCGCTGGGCCGCGCCGGTTTGCGGGCTGCGGCCAGGGATGTCGATCTGCATGTCAATCTTGTCGCCGTTCATCTGGCCGGTGTAGATGGTCGTGCGGCCCTCGCGGCGGAAGCGCGTGACGACTTCGAAATGAAGCCTGCCGCTCTGGAAGCTTCCGTTGCTGATGGGAAGCTCACGGCTGCCGGACATCACCGATCCCGAGACGGTTTCGCCTGACTGCTCGAGATGGAAGTAGGACTTGCGGTACGTGCCGTCGTTGTTGGGGATGAGCAGGACCCAGTAGCCGCTCAGGCTGGTCTGGGCGGCCAGGTTGGACGCCCCCAGCAGCACGACAGGAGTTGATGCCAGCGCGCGAAGGGCCGACCTTCGGCTGACGCGTGGACCCAGAATAAAATCTTCAGGCTTCATGATGGCAAATCCTTTCCGGTGGCGTCAGTTGAGCGCGTCTGTGAGGCACCGCTGCCGCGATTGCTTGCTGAAGAAGTCCGCCGGTCGATTTTCATTTGCTGCAAACAGATTCGAGAGCGGCAGAAGGATATCACAAGGAAAAGCACAAGCCAACGAAACGATAGGAACATGCGGCGGAAGGGTCCTATCTTCGCGCCCGCCGGTTTGGCTCTGCTTTTTCCCGAAAACACCCCTCACCCGGTCCTCCCGCCTTGCGGGACGGGACCACCCTCTCCCCCTCGGAGAGGGCGATGATTTCTCTGAGCGAACGGCCAACCGGAGGGAATCCAGTTTGTTGACAGCCGGAAGCCGTATGCTATACTGAGCCTTGGGAGCCGGGGAGCGAGCAACCTCTCAGGGCTGGGCCATTCCCTCAGGTAGAGTTAGAAGGACCACCTTCCGTTCTCTTTCAATCTAAACAGCCGCTATTGGAGAACTGTGGAAACTGAAACCTGCAAGAAAGAACTCGTAATCGAAGTACCGCCTGACATTGTGAAACAGGAGTCCGACGCCGTAACGGCGCACTACCGCCGGCTGGCGCGGATTCCGGGTTTCCGGCCGGGGCGCGCGCCCGCCTCGCTGATTCGGCGGCACTTCCACGATGACATTCGCAGTGAAGTGGTGCAGGCGCTGCTACCCAAATATTTTGAGAACGCAATTAAAGAACAGCATATGTCGGTGGTCGGCCGCCCTCAATTTGCCGATCTAAAGTTTGAGGAGGACAGTCCGCTGACTGCCACCGCCAAATTTGAGATCTTTCCTGACTTTGAGCTGAAGGAATACAAAGGGCTCGAGATCGGGCAGCGGCCCTCCGAAGTCACTGAGGATGAAGTGAAGCAGACACTCGAGGAATTGCGCCAGCGGTCGGCCACTTTTGAGCCCGTGGAAGGCCGCGCGGCCCAGGATGGAGATTATGTTTCGGTGAATTACAAGGGCGTGGACAAGTCCGATGCCGGCGCCAAGCCGATTGAAGCCGCGGATGCCATGGTGCATCTTGCAAGCGAAGGCTCGGTGCCCGAGTTCACAGAAAATCTGCGTGGCGCAAAGCCGGGCGAGGTGCGGGAGTTTGATGTGAATTACCCCGAGGATTACGCCTCGAAGCCGCTGGCAGGAAAGTCTCTGAGCTACCGCGTGGAAGTCGTGGCCATTAAGAAGAAGATTGTCCCCGAGCTCGACGATGAATTTGCCAAATCCGTCAGCGAGTTCAAGAGCATGGAAGGGCTTAGAACGCGGGTCCAGGAGAACCTGTCTGCCCGCAAGAAATACGAGGCCGAGTCTGAGGCCAAGCAGGGCCTGTTAAACCAGTTGGTGGCCGCGCACAGCTTTCCTGTTCCTGATACACTGGTAGAGGGACAGGTTGACGGCAAGCTGGAAAGGTTTATGGGCCGGCTGATTTCCCAGGGCATCGACCCCCGCGCCGTCAAGCTTGACTGGGAGAAGCTGCGAGAGGATGGAAGGCCTGAGGCCGAGAAGGAAGTCCGTGGCTCGCTGATTCTGGAGAAGGTGGCGGAGTCGGAAGCCGTCGAAGTGAAAGAAGAGGAAGTTGACGATCTGATCCGGGAGCTTGCCCAGGAACGCCACGAAGCGCCGGCGGCCCTTAAAACCCGCTTGACACGCGACGGGGAGCTTCCTACAATTGAACGCAGGCTCCGCAATCAGAAGGCCCTTGACCTCATCTACCAACACGCCAGGATCAAGCCAGAATCCGAAGCTTTTCCGAACCATACCGAAGGGTAAGGGCAGGGGAGTGCCGATGACTATGGATCGACCAGCGATGACATTGATTCCAATGGTGGTTGAGCAAACCAACCGCGGGGAAAGGGCTTACGACATTTATTCCCGCCTGCTCCGCGATAATATCATTTTCATTGGCACCCCGATTGATGATAATGTTGCCAATCTGGTGACGGCGCAGTTGTTGTTCCTGGAAGCCGAAGACCCGGACAAGGACGTTTCGCTCTACATCAACTCCCCTGGCGGAGTGGTGACGGCAGGAATGGCGATTTATGACACCATGCAGTTTATCCGGCCCGACGTGGCCACCATCTGCATCGGACAAGCGGCCAGCGTTGCAGCCCTCCTGCTTTCCGCCGGCACCAACGGCAAGCGCTTTGCTTTGCCTAATTCGAGGGTCCTGATCCACCAGCCGACTATGGGAGGGTTGTCCGGGCAGGCCACCGACATTGATATTCACGCGCGCGAAATCCTTCGCGTCCGCGCAGGTTTGAATGAAATCATGGCCAGGCACACCGGCCAGCCCCTCGAGAAGATCGAACGCGACGTGGAACGTGATTTCTGGATGAACGCCCAGCAGGCCAGGGAGTATGGCATTGTTGATGAGATTATCGAGAAGCACAAATAACGGAGGCGAGCTTACTTGAAACGATTAGTTTCAGAAGAAATACTTCGTTGTTCGTTTTGCCAGAAAACGCAGGATGCAGTAGGAAAGCTGATCTCTTCTCCCGGCGACCATCCCCGAGCATACATCTGTGACGAGTGCGTAGCGATCTGCAACACGATTCTGGAAGAAGAGCAGGTGGAGAACGTTCCGTCGGTCGAAGCCAAGCTGCCGCGTCCGGCAGAAGTCAAAAGGTTTCTCGATGAGTATGTCATCGGCCAGGATAAGGCCAAGAAGAAGCTGGCGGTCGCGGTTTACAACCATTACAAGCGCATCATGCTGGCCAAGGTGCGCAACGACGTCGAGCTGACCAAGTCCAACATTCTGCTGATCGGGCCCACCGGCACCGGAAAGACGCTGCTGGCCCAGACCCTGGCCCGCCTGCTGGATGTTCCCTTTGCGATTGTAGATGCCACCACGCTGACGGAAGCGGGCTACGTGGGGGAGGACGTTGAGAACATCATCCTGAAGCTGCTTCAGAACGCGCAGGGTGACGTCCAGCGCGCCCAGCAGGGAATTATCTATATTGATGAGATTGACAAGGTGTCGCGCAAGGATGAGAACCCCTCGATTACGCGGGACGTTTCAGGCGAGGGCGTGCAGCAGGCCCTGTTGAAGATTCTGGAAGGCACCGTGGCCAACGTGCCGCCGCAGGGCGGGAGGAAACATCCCCACCAGGAATTCACTCCGGTTGACACCACCAACGTTCTGTTTATCTGCGGCGGAGCGTTTGTGGGGCTGGAAAAAATCATCGAGCGGCGGACTGGAAAGAAGTCCCTGGGATTCCACAGTCCCCAGGAGGCGCCCGAAGAAATGCCAGGCGGACGCCGGAACATCGAGTTGCTGGAACAGGCCCAGCCGGTTGATCTGATCCACTACGGGTTGATTCCGGAATTCGTGGGGCGGCTGCCGGTGGTCAGCGTGCTGAGCGACCTGGATGAGAAGGCGCTGGTGGAAATCCTGACGGAACCAAAGAACGCGCTGGTGCGTCAGTATCAGCGGCTGTTTGAATATGAGAACGTCAAACTCCGGTTCACTGAAGGAGCGCTGCGAGCGGTTGCCGCCCAGGCGCTGCAACGCAAGCTGGGGGCCCGCGGCCTGCGCATGATCCTCGAAGACCTGATGCTGGACCTGATGTATCATTTACCCAGCCAGCGGACCATTCGCGAGTTTGTGGTGACGGAGGAAATGGTCAAAAAGCACGAGATTCTCTTTGATCCATCTCTATTTGAAAAGGCAAGTTAATGGATTCATCTATGTTTTCAGGCCGAGAAAAAGGCGATAGCCGCGCGCTTCCCATGATGCCCATTCGGGACGTGGTCATCTTTCCCTACATGATGACGCCGTTTGTGGTGGGGCGCGAAAGTTCCATTCGGGCGCTCGAAGAGGCGCTGGCCGGCGACAAGAAAATCTTCCTGGCCACCCAGCACGACGCCTCGGTGGACGACCCCAAGCCGAATGACATCTACCAGGTCGGCACCATCGCCAACATCATCCAAAGCCTGAAGCTGCCCGACGGCAACATCAAGGTGCTGGTGGAAGGCAGTGAGCGCGGGAAGGTCCTGAAGGTGTCGAGCGAGGAAGGTTATTTCCGCGCCACGGTCAAGACCGCCTCCTACCGGCTCGTCAGCACGCCCAGCCTGGAACAGCTTGTGCAGCGGGTGATTTCGCTGTTTGAACAGTACGTGAAGCTTTCCCAGAGCCTGAATTATGAGACGATGATCGCCGCCGCCAAGGTGGACGAGATCAGCAAGTTCACCGACACAGTGGCCGCCAATCTCAGCATCAGCATCGAAGAAAAGCAGGAACTGCTGGAACTGTTCGACCCCGTTGACCGCCTCACCCGGTTGGCGGACATTCTGGACATCGAAATCGAAAAGCTGAACGTTGACCGTTCCATCCAGGGGCGCGTGAAGCGGCAGATGGAGCGGGCGCAGCGCGAGTATTACCTGAACGAAAAAATCAAGGCCATCCAGAAAGAGCTGGGGCGGAACGAAAAGAGCGAGATCGACGAGCTGAAAAAGAAGATTGAATCGGCGGGCATGACGAAAGATGCTTACGAGAAGGCCATGGGCGAGATCAAGCGCCTGGAGCTGATGCCTCCCATGTCGGCCGAGTCCACCGTTTCGCGCAACTACCTCGACTGGCTGCTGGCCGTGCCCTGGAAGAAGAAATCGAAGGAAATCCGCGACATTCGCCGCGCTGAAAAGATCCTGAACGAAGACCATTACGGACTCGAGAAGATCAAGGAGCGTATTTTGGAGTTCCTGGCGGTCCGCCAGCTCGTGAAAACGCCGCGCGGCTCCATCCTCTGCTTTGTGGGGCCTCCCGGAGTGGGCAAAACGTCCCTGGGGCGCTCGATTGCCCGGGCCACCGGAAGAAAGTTTGTGCGCCTGTCGCTCGGCGGCGTGCGGGACGAAGCCGAGATTCGCGGCCATCGCCGGACCTATATCGGCGCGCTGCCCGGCCAGATTATCCAGATGATGAAGAAGAGCGGGACCGTCAATCCCGTTTTCCTGCTCGACGAAGTGGACAAGATGAGCATGGATTTCCGCGGCGATCCTTCCGCGGCCCTGCTGGAGGTCCTCGATCCCGAGCAGAACGACACTTTTTCGGACCACTACCTGGACGTCGAGTACGACCTCTCCAGGGTTTTCTTTATCACCACGGCGAACGTGATCCACACCATTCCGCAGCCGCTCCAGGACCGTATGGAAATCCTGCGGCTCTCCGGTTATACGGAACCGGAAAAGCTGGAAATCGCCAAGCGCTTTCTGGTGCCCAAGCAGCGCGAAGCGACCGGCTTGAAGGAAGAGAACCTGGCGTTTGAAGATGAGGCCATCGTGGGCATCATCCGGAATTACACGCGGGAATCGGGCGTCCGGAACCTCGAGCGCGAAATCGCCAACATCAGCCGCAAGGTTGCGCGGAAGGTCGTTCAGGAGGGCCGTGACCTCAGGATTGTGGTCGGCCCGGACGATCTTCGCGAACACCTGGGCGTGATCAAGTTTCGCGATACCAAGGCCGAGGAGAAGAACGAAGTCGGGCTGGCCACCGGCCTGGCGTGGACCGAGGTGGGAGGCCAGATCCTGAACATCGAGGCCACGGTGATGACCGGCAAGGGCAAACAGACCCTGACCGGGAAACTGGGCGACGTGATGCAGGAGTCCGCGCAGGCGGCGCTGAGTTACGTGCGCTCCAGGACCTCGCGGCTGGGACTGCCGGCGGATTTTTACCGGCGCGTGGATATTCACATCCACATTCCCGAAGGGGCCATCCCGAAAGACGGTCCCTCGGCGGGCATCACGCTGGCCACCGCCATGATAAGCGCCCTCACCAAGATTCCCGTGGACCGCGACATTGCCATGACCGGCGAAATCACCCTGCGGGGCAAGGTGCTGCCCATCGGCGGCGTGAAGGAAAAAATCCTTGCGGCCCACCGCGCCGGCATCCGGACTGTGCTGCTGCCGCGGGACAACGAGAAAGATCTTTCAGAAATTCCGGAAAACATCCAGGAGGACCTGGCCATCAAATTTGTCGAGACGATGGACGAGGTGCTTGACCTGGCGCTCGAAAGGAAAATTGAAGGAATTGCGGCCCTTGCAACTGAGCCGGAAGAGGCCCGGAGGCTTGACGCGACTCTCGATTCCGACCGCGAGTCGCTGACAAACTGAGGACGCCTCATCCGGAAGCCGGATGGAAGGACCGGCGTCCGATTGCGAAACAGTTGTTTTACCCGCCGGGGCCCGTACTGAACGGCCCATCAGTGAAACATCATCAGCTTCTGAGGGTGGCCGCCATGGAAAGTACAGGCTGGGCAATGTCGGGAAGCGGGACAACCGCACGGGATGGAAGGTGAGTAGTACGCGCTGCGTCAGTTCGTGACACCCATTGATCCAAACCAACTCGGATTGATAGATCTCGAAGCCACAACCAAGGAAGATACCGTTCGAAAATCCGCTGACTTGCCTGAATGAACCGCTCAGCTCACTTTCCGGGCTTGGCAGCGGGCCCCAAATCAGTAGGAAGTTCTCGGCCCCCAAACAGGGAATCTAAACTAATTTTGAATTGAGAGAGTAACATGCCGTCCAAAAAACAGGAAGAAAAACCAATTGATGTGCAGGAAGAAAAGATCGAGGAATTAAAAGATAGTGAAATCCTCGATATTGCCAAGCTGAAGGAAATGAATATCGGCACGCTCACCCAGGTGGCCAAAGACCTGGGAGTGATCGGGGCCACCGGAATGCGCAAGCAGGAGTTGATCTTCAAGATCCTCCAGGCGCAGACGGAGAAGGCCGGACTGATCTTCTCCGAGGGCGTGCTGGAATGTCTGCCCGACGGCTTCGGCTTCCTGCGCGCGCCCGACTACAACTATCTGCCCGGCCCGGATGACATCTATGTGTCACCGTCGCAAATCCGCAAGTTCGATCTGCGCACCGGCGACACCGTCTCCGGCCAGATTCGTCCGCCCAAGGAAGGCGAGCGGTACTTTGCGCTGATCAAGGTGGAGGCCATCAACTTTGAGCCGCCCGACGAAGCGCGCAACAAGATCTTTTTTGACAACCTGACGCCGCTTTATCCCCAGGAGCGTCTGCGCCTCGAGACGGCCAAGGAGAACATTTCAGCGCGCGTGCTCGACCTGCTGACTCCCATCGGCAAGGGGCAGCGCGGCCTGATCGTTTCACCTCCGCGCACCGGCAAGACCATGCTGCTGCAGACCATCGCCAATTCCGTCACCGCCAACCATCCGGAAGTCACGCTGATTGTTCTGCTGATCGACGAGCGGCCGGAAGAAGTGACGGACATGCAGCGGACCGTGGAAGGCGAAGTGATCAGTTCCACGTTTGACGAGCCGGCGGCCCGCCACGTCCAGGTGGCCGAAATGGTGATTGAAAAGGCCAAGCGGCTGGTGGAGCACAAGCGCGACGTGGTGATCCTGCTCGACTCCATCACGCGCCTGGCGCGCGCCTACAACACCGTGGTCCCGCCTTCCGGCAAGGTGCTTTCCGGCGGCGTTGATTCAAACGCCTTGCAGCGTCCCAAGCGGTTTTTCGGTTCAGCGCGCAACATCGAAGAAGGCGGCAGCCTTACCATCATTGCTACCGCGCTGATCGATACGGGAAGCCGCATGGATGACGTGATCTTTGAAGAGTTCAAGGGCACCGGCAACATGGAAGTCCACCTCGACCGCAAGCTGGTGGACAAGCGCGTGTTCCCGGCCATCGAAATCAACAAGTCGGGCACGCGCAAGGAAGAACTCCTGGTGCCGAAGGATGAGCTCAACCGCATTTGGATACTGCGCAAAGTCCTGAACCCGCTGTCACCCGTTGAGTCGATGGAACTCATCATCGACAAGCTCTCAAAGGCCAAAACGAACGCGGAGTTTCTTGCCTCGATGAGCAATGGCGGCGGTGCTGGAAGGTAAGCGCCCGGCGGCTATTCTGTCCCGTCAGGCAGTCTGTTCCGGGGCCACAAGCTTCTTCTTTCGGGCAAGTTTCAGAATCCGTTCAACAACTTCTTCGGCTGAAAGGCGCGTGGTGTCGATGATGGCGGCGTCATCGGCGACGGCCAGGGGCGATGCCTGTCTTCCGGCGTCCCGCTGATCGCGGCTGGAAATTTCTGCAAGAGTGCTTCGCAAGGTTGAGCGGCAGCCCTGCTCCCCGTCCTGCTGGACCCTCCTGCGGGCCCGCTCCTTCGGGTCGGCCTTGAGGAAGATTTTGAGGGCAGCGCGGGGAAAGACCACCGTCCCGATGTCGCGGCCCTCCATCACGACTCCCGGATGCATCAGCAGCGACCTTTGCACCGCCACAAGTTTTTTGCGAACGGCGGGCAGGCGCGAGACAACTGATGCGGCATGCGTCACCGCAGCGGTGCGGAGCTTCGCGCTCACATCGGCGCCGTCAAGGAGGACCTGCGCGTGGGGCTGGCGCGGTATATACCCGATTTTGGTCGCCCTGACTACGCGGACAATCTCTTTTTCATCTTCGAGCGGGATGCCGGATTCGATCACCTTGAGCGCCGCGGCACGATAGGTGGCGCCGCTGTCCACGTGAATAAGCCCCAGCCGCCGGGCCAGCATCCGGGCCACCGTGCTTTTGCCCGCGCCAGCGGGACCGTCAATCGCGATGATGAGAGGTTGTGTCATGTTACTTCTGAGCTATCAGTTTTCAGCCGTCAGCGGTCAGCCATCAGCCGTCAGCGTTCAGTGTAATGCTCTGCTTTGAAGCATCGGCGCAATCAAATCTGCACGTGGGCGCGGCTGGAGGCTGATAGCTGACAGCTATCGCGCTGACGGCTGACAGCATCAGCTAGATTCTCTTAAACGCCTTCTGGATTTCCTTCATATCGTACCGCAGGACGATGGGCCTGCCGTGCGGGCAGGTCATGGGACATTCGGTTTTGCTCAACTCCAGCAGCAACCATGACATCTTCTCCTGGTCGAGCGGCATGTTCACCTTGATCGCCGCGTGGCAAGCCACGGTGGCGGCGATGTTGCGCCGCAGTTCGTCGAGCGACAGCGCGCGTTCTTCGCGCCCCGCGCCATCCAGAATTTCGCGCACCAGCTTTTCCACGTCTTCCGCCAGGATGTCGGCCGGCGCTGCCTTCACGGCCACGCTGGCCTGACCGAAGGGTTCCACTTCGAAGCCATTGGCGGTCAATTCCGCGGCGATCCGGTCGTAGGTGACGAGCTGCTCCGGCTGCAGGTCCGCCACAATCGGGATCAGCAGCCGTTGTCCTTCGACATTACTCGACTGGCGACGGTGAAGGTGCTGTTCAAACAGAACGCGCTCGTGGGCCACGTGCTGGTCGATGATCCACAGCCCTTCCGCATTGGTGGCGACGATAAAGCTGGACTGCACCTGGCCGAGCGGAAGAAGGTCGGAAGGCAACTCGCCCGCGCGATTTTCCGGCGCGGAAGGCTCCGGCTCAGAATAGGCTGCCAGGCAGGAAGCGGACTCCGCCGGAGCGTAGAGGGACAGCGCCGCTTCCGCGAGCGGCAGATGTCCCGGCGAAGGGGCGGGCCGCGGAGCGGAAAGATGAAAGCTTCTGGACGGGCCCGAAGCGAATGGTTCTCCCGCGTCTTCCGGCGGCGCCCAGCCTCGCGGCGTCCCTGGCGCAACTGAGGTTTCCCCGCCGCCGTGGAATGCATCGCGCGTGTCCACGCGTTTCGGCATGGGAAATGCCGCCACAGGCCGCGAAGCCATCAGCGCCTGGAGCACGGTGTCACGAATCAGGTCGTGAACAAAAGACGAGTGGCGGAAGCGCACCTCCGCCTTCGAGGGGTGGACGTTCACATCCACTTCGCCCGGCGGCAGATCGAGAAAGATCAGCGCCACGGGGAAGATTCCGGCCGGCAAAATGTTGCGGTAAGCCTCGTTGAGCGCGTGCAGCACCAGGCGGTCGCGGATCAGCCGCCGGCTGACGAAGAAGTAAATCTGGTTCCGGTTCAGCTTGTGGACTTCCGGGCGCGAGACAAAGCCGGAAATTTTGAATATCGGCGTCGCCTCTGCTTCAGCATTCGCTTCCGTCTCCTCCTCAAGGTTCAGGCCGGCGGCGGCAGAAAGCAGCGGACGCTCCACCGGGCCGAATTCCACCAGTTGTTCAAGCTGCTGCCCGCCCATCACCTGGTAGATACGCTCGCGGTGACTTCCGACCGGAGAGACCTTCAGGATTTCATTGGATACCGATTCCAGGCGAAATGCCTTCTCGGGATGCGCCAGCGCGTAGTGCGTCACCATGGAGGCGATATGGCCCAGCTCAGTGGACTCCGAGCGCAGGAATTTGCGGCGCGCCGGAACATTATAGAACAGGCTTTGAACGTCAAGGGCGGTCCCGCAGGGCCGGGCGATCTCTTTCACGTCATGCAGCTTGCCGCCTGCGAATTCCATTCGCGTGCCCGATTCTTCCGAGGCGTGGCGAGTCTCAAGCGTGAGGCGCGAGACGGCGGCGATGGATGGCAGGGCCTCGCCGCGAAATCCCAGCGTGGCGATCTCATCCAGGTCTTCGGCGGTTTTGATCTTGCTGGTGGCGTGGCGCTCGAACGCCAGCATGGCGTCATCGCGCGTCATGCCGCAGCCGTCGTCCACCACCCGTAGCAGGCGCTTGCCGCCGCTCTCCACGCGAACTTCCACGGCGTTTGCCCCGGCGTCAATCGAGTTCTCAACCAGCTCCTTTGCCACCGAACCCGGCCGCTCGACCACTTCACCGGCGGCGATCTTGTTGGCGACGGCCTCTGGAAGGATGCGAATTAGAGACATGGAGATTAACGGTAGTTTGAGTTTGTTTCAGGAGCTTCAGCCCCTGAAGTTCCCAGCTTACGACTTCATGATCTTCAGCCCCAGCTCGGCGAGCTGTTCCGGATCGACGGCTGCGGGAGCGTCGCACATCAGGTCGGTGGCGCTGGCGGTCTTGGGGAATGCGATCACTTCCCGGATGCTCGATTCGCCGGCCAGCAGCGCGGTGATGCGGTCAACACCCAGCGCGATGCCGCCGTGGGGCGGCGCTCCGTATTCAAGCGCATCCATAAAGAACCCGAACCGCTCGCGCGCCTTTTCGTCGCTCAGACCCAGAACTCTGAAAACGCGCTTCTGGATGTCGGGCCTGTGCATACGAATCGAGCCGCCGCCGATCTCCTGCCCGTTCAGCACCAGGTCGTAGGCAAGCGCCTTGACGCCGGAGGGGTCTGATTCGAGCTTGTCCAGGTCTTCCTCCCGCGGCGAAGTGAACGGGTGGTGCATGGCCGCATATCGCTTCTCCTTCACGTCGTAGTCGAACATGGGGAAATCGACAATCCAGGCAAAGCTCCAGAGGCCGGGCTTGATCAGCTCAAACCTGCTGGCGAGTTCGAGGCGCAGCCAGCCCGACGCCTGGCTGAGTCCCCGCAGGTTTTCAATCGAGTCCGATTCGGCTCCCAGCAGTATCACCAGGTCGCCCGCCTGCGCTTCCGTTGCTGCCACGATGGCTGCGAGCCCGTCGTCGCCCAGCACGTTTTTCATCCGTGACTGGACGCCCGCCTCGGTGACCGTGAGATACGCCGAGTTCGCGGCGCCCAATTGTTTCAACGTGTCCTGGTAGCGGTCAAACTGGCTGCGCGAAATTTTTGCCGCGGCGCCCTGTACCGTCTGGTGCAGGGCGGCGCCGGGGACGCGCAGCGCCTTCGCCACCTGAAAACCTTTCACCGCGTTCATCCCGCTTCGCGGGAATCCGGAAAGTTCCAGTCGTTTCCATTCCAGGCCGAAGCGCAGGTCGGGCTTGTCGGAGCCGTACTTCTCCATCGCCGTGTCGTAGCTCAATCGCGCGAAGGGAAGTTCCACCCTGACGTCCACCAGCGCCAGCAGCTTCTGCATCAGGCCTTCGATGATTTCAAAAAGCTCCTCGCGCGTCGGAAAGGCCATCTCCACGTCGATCTGAGTAAATTCCGGCTGGCGATCGGCGCGCAGGTCCTCATCGCGGAAGCAGCGAACAATCTGGAAATAGCGGTCGAAGCCGGCGATCATCAGCAACTGCTTAAAGAGTTGCGGCGACTGCGGCAGGGCGTAGAAATGCCCCTGCCGGACGCGGCTGGGCACCAGATAATCGCGGGCGCCTTCGGGCGTTGACCGCGTCATGAAGGGAGTTTCGATTTCGATGAAGCCGTGGTCGCCCATGTGCTTGCGCGTTTCCAGGCACACCTGGTGGCGCAGACGGATGTTGCGCTGCATGCGGGCGCGGCGCAGGTCGAGATAGCGGTAACGCAGGCGTGTGTCCTCGGCCGTGCGCGTTTCATCTTCAATGGGGAAGGGAGGAGTCTTGGCTTCATTCAACAGCAGCAGCCGGGCCGTCTTTACCTCCACCTCTCCCGTCGCAATCTGGCTATTCACGGTGTCCGGCGCGCGCAGCACGACCTCGCCCTCGACGCCCACCACGTACTCGTTCCGAACCTGCTCTGACTTGGCGTGGGCTTCGGGGCTCGACTCCGCGTTCACTACCACCTGCACTACGCCGGTGTGGTCGCGCAGATCGAGAAAAATCAGGTTTCCCAGGTCGCGCCGGCGCGCCACCCATCCTGCCAGAAAAACCTGCTGGCCGGCGTTGGCCTTTCGCAATTCGCCGCAATGGTGCGTCCTCCGAAGGTCGCCAAGTAAGTCGAGTGCCAAAGTCGTCCCTTGCCTTTCCATCATTTTTGCCCGGCCACCCCGTCTTGCGGAGCCAGCCGCGGCTCGCGCAGCTTTTCTTTCAGGAAGCCGGCGATTTCTCCGGCGCTGACGCTCCGCTGTTCGCCGGTGGCCATGTCTTTCACCTGATAATTTCCGCTCGCAACCTCTTCTTCGCCGATGATGATGGCGTACCGTGCCTGGAGCCTGCTGGCGGCTCCCATCGCCTTTTTCAGCTTGACGGACTGATAACTGATTTCCGTCCCAATGCCCTGGCGGCGCAGTCCGCTGGCCAGCAGCGTGGCCTCGTGGCGGGCGCCCTCGCCCATCCAGGCGACATAGACTGCAAGCGGCTGAGCAGGTGTCACCGAGGCCGACGCTTCCACGGCCAGCACCAGGCGGTCCTGTCCAATGGCGAACCCGAAGCCCGGCGCCGGCGGCCCGCCCAGCATTTCAGAGAGGCCGTCATAGCGCCCGCCGCCCAGCAGCGCATTCTGCGCGCCCAGCAGGCCGCTGGTGATCTCAAACGTCGTCCGCGTGTAATAGTCGAGCCCGCGCACGAGACGCGGCACGATCTCGAAGGCGACGCCGCGCTGTTTCAAATCCATGGTCACGGAATCAAAATGCTGCCGGCATTCCGGGCACAGGTGGTCGATGATTTTCGGCAATCCCTCGATGATGGGCTGGTCGGCCTCAACCTTGCAGTCGAGGACGCGCAGGGGATTGGTGGTGGCGCGCCGCTGGCAATCCTCACACAGGCGGGCCTTCACTTCATCGAGCGCCTTGCGCAGGACCTTCAGGTATTCGGGCCGGCACCTGGGGCAGCCCACCGAGTTCACCAGCAGCCTGAATTCTTTCAGTCCCAGACGTTCGAGCAGCAGCACCAGCATCTCCAGCACTTCCGCGTCGATGGCCGGATGGTCAGAGCCCAGCACCTCCGCGCCAATCTGGTAAAACTGCCGATAACGCCCCTTCTGCGGCTTTTCGCGGCGGAACATGGGACCGAAGTAATAAAGCTTCTGGATGCCGGGCTCGTTATAAAGACTGTGCTCGATGTAAGCGCGCACGACAGAGGCCGTGGCCTCCGGGCGCAGAGTCAGCGAGCCGCTATCGCGGTCATCGAACGTGTACATCTCTTTGGTCACGATGTCGGTGTCCGATCCCACGCTGCGCGCGAACAGCGCCGTCTGTTCCAGCACGGGCGTGCGGATTTCGCGGAAGTTGTAAACCTCAAAAACTTTTCGAGCTTCATCTTCCACGCGCTGCCACAGGGGCGTTTCGACAGGCAGCAAGTCGCGCGTACCTTTGACGGATTGGATAGGTTCGTTCTTTTTTGACACGTTGATTTGATTTCCGATTCCGCCGGGGCGGGACCGTCCGCGTTCTCCCAGGCCTGCTGTTGCAGCGGTCAGGAAGCGCGCTTGCTGCCGTTTTCGGCCAGGTAAATATCTTTGTACTTCAGGTAATTGCTGCTGTGGGCGTCGATGAACGCCTGGTCGCGCTCGGTGAGCTTTCGCCGCAGCTTGGCAGGTACGCCCACGTAGAGGCTGCCCGGCGGAATCACCGTATCTTCCAGCACCAACGCCCCCGCCGCTACGATCGAACCTGCTCCCACGCGGGCCCTGTTCAGCACAATGGCGCCCATGCCGATCAGGCAACGGTCCTCGACCGTACAGCCGTGCAGAATTGCGCGGTGCCCCACTGTCACCCAGTTGCCTACCTCCACGGGCACCCCCGTGATGCTGTGCAGCACGGAGCCGTCCTGAATGTTGGTGTGCCTTCCGACGCGGATGGGGCCGATGTCTCCGCGCAGGACCGCCTGGTACCAGATGCTGGCGTCTTCAGCAATCTCGACCTCGCCGATGAGGTCGGCGCTCGCGGCAACAAACGCCGATTCCGCGACGCGAGGAAAAATGCCCTGGTAACTTGTTATCATAGACCCGACCAATCAGCCTGAAATCCTGCGATGCCTTGAACCTATTGAAGTTAACATATCCGTTCGAAAAGCCGCAAGGCTGGGCGGCGCGTTTGGAATCGGTGTAGCGGCGGCTTCACGCCGCGACGTGGCGAGATAAACTCGCATTTGCTCTTTCAGACACCTCGGCGCAAAAGTAAAAGGCCCGGTGCGCCTCGTAATGCACCGGGCCCTTATGCCATGCAGAAGGCTGATGGCTCTCTTACGCTGTTGGCATGCCTTACCTCACTTGCGTCCGACCACCACCATTTGGGGTGACTGAGGAATGGGATGCGAACTGACATCGCCGAAACCGGCTTCGCAGTACATCGACTCGAGCTGGCGGAAGGTGTAGGCGTCGCCCGAAGGCGTGCCGGCCAGCATCACCATGCTGAAACTGGCAGGGATGGACGGCGTTATACGGTCTTCGTTGGGCACGAATTCAAGCGTTGCCGCGCGCCCGCCGGACTTCAGCGCCGCGTGGACCTTTTTCAGCAGTCCGACGTTGGTGGGGGGATCAAAGTGGTGCAGGAAGTTGGTGAGCAGGACAGCATCATACGGGCCGCCGTAATCCACTTCGAAGGCGCTGCCGGGCAGCTTGGTGTAGCGATCGGCCACGCCCGCTTTCTGTGCATTGGCATGCGCCACTTCCAGCACCGCTGGCCAGTCAACCGCCACAATCTGCGCCTGCGGATTCTGCCTTGCGACCTCGATGCCGAAGAGGCCATGGCCGGCGGCGATGTCGAGCACCTTTGCGGGGCCGCTGTGGCCAGCCATTGCAATGGTCCCGAGCGGCCCGGCCATAGGAGCCATCATGGGGGCCATACTCTGGGCGAATTCCACCCAGATGGGGTTTTCCGGATCGACCGAGCCTTGCCCGGGAAGCACCGTCGTGCCTGTCCGAACAATCTCGGCGAGATGCTGGTAGGGTTCGCGCATAGTGGGATTTCCCAGAAAGCGCGCCGTCGAGGCGATGCACGAGGGAGATCGCGGATCGAGAAACACTGCGCTGGTGGGCGTGTGATGATAGCGGCCGTCATCCTTGCTCAGGAGGTCTATGATCGTCAGATAATCGCACAGGATACGAATGCCGCGCTCGGATGCCGAACATTGCCGGGCCAGGGACGCGACGTCACCCGGACCCTCGCCGATGGCGCGGAACAGGTCCAGTTCGATAGCCGCGCAGAGCGCCGCCGAGCGTTGATGGGCGTTCAGAGTTTCAAAGACCAGCCCAGGATTCGGCTGTCCAGCCGCCTGCGGTGTTGATGCCATAGATTTCCTCCTCAGCCGTTCTCCCGGCTGCCAAAGGATGCGATGGTTTGCACCCCGAAAGATTAAAGTTGAATCTCCAGCGCGTAAGATACACCGTCGTCAGATTGAAATCAATTTTTTCGGCTGAGGGTGGTGCCTCAGTTTTGCACCTATGCTGTGGCACGGCCATCTTGGCCGTGCCTTTTTGCCGCAACACGGGCGAGGACGCCCGTGCCACGTATCGGACGGAGTCACCACCTTCTATGGAGCCGCCTTGATTGCTTCAGGCACCTGCGACAGCGTTCTGATTGATCTGGCCGAGCCATCTGGTCCTACGATCACCGCATAGGCCAGACCCGCTGCGCTGGCGCGGACTCCAGTGTTGAGCGTGCCCACGCTTACGGAGACGGACAACGTGTGTTTTTGCGGAAGAGTAACCTGCGCCTCGACGCATATCGGGAAATCCCGCCCTTTGTCCGATTCAGGATTTCCCGTCTGCTCGCCGCAGTCGTTCACTTCCCAGGCGATGGGGGTGTGCGGCCCAACCACGTTTTGCAACCACTTTTCGAGCGGCTTGTCGGGCAACGATGGATCAAGCCTGTGGACGCTGGTGTTTTTTGCGGCTGCGATGGCACGCGCGTCGCGCGACTGGGTATCAGCCTGTGGACCGCTGATCGACAACGCGATAGCGAGGAGAATTGCGAACATGACGGCCCTCCGGCGCTAACATAACAGCGGGGTCGCCCGGAACGCAATCCACACCCCCGCCAGGGACAGCATCCACGGCGATTCGGGCGACGATGAAGCCGTGGCCACGAGCAAAGGCGCCGGGTTCGCAGACATGGCGAGAGGCGCCACGTCTGCGCCACCCCAGGAAATGTGATTCCAGCCGTGTCCTTGCTCCCGCTGCGCAGGCGGATGGGCCATCAGAAGTCGGGCATCTCCATCTTTTGAGGCTCGCCCTTGATGTGAGTGGATTCGCCGGTGAGAACTTTCTCCAGGACCATGGAAGTGTCCGGGCCGGACATTTTGACCAGGCTGTAAGGAGGGACCTTCGAGGAAATCCAGTAATCGACGGCCATTTCGTTTTCCTTTCTGCGAAAGTGGTCGCACTCGAAGGTGCCGCCTGGCACCGTGATGCTCTCCGTCCCGATTTTCTCGCCCATGCCGTTCTGCTGGGCCTTTTGGTTTTGGGCCATATGCTGTTTCATCATGTCCATCATCCCGGCGGGCATTTCCATCGGAGAGCGCCCGGGAGGCTGCATGATCATTCGCTTGATCTCAGGATGCGTTCCCACGCCCAAGGTAAGCTCTTTAATGACCATTTCGCCGGTGAGCATGGCGCCCGCGGACCGGACCTCCAGCCAGTAGGCGTCGTTTCCATCCACCTGCTCTTTTCCGACCACGGCATAGGTGAAAGTCATCTTCCCGTCTCGCGTTGTCACGTCGTACTGCGCGCCTGATCCCACCACGGGCGTGAAGGGCGTGGGGATTTTCGGCGCCTGCGGGGCCTGCTGCCCGAACTGCGCGGCTGCGCTGGCCACGACACTCAGGCCCAGAGCGCAAAGCAGAACCGTTTTGCGGGCAAATTTCATTCTGATGACCTCCGGAACGGAATTCAGTTTCGCTCCTTGATTTTCCCGGCGCCCAGCCATGCGTCCGCGATTGAAAGCCGCACCTCATGACACGGGCTTATCTTCGCAGCGGAGGTGCCGGCAATCAATTCCCGAGTATATCAGACAGCGGCGCGGGCCATGACGGGACGTATGTAGCACAGCCACTCCTGGCTGTGCCGAACGGAACAAAAACACAGGCAAGAGTGCCTGTGCTACGGCTATTTAGCGCAGCCACTCCTTGCTCCTCAAACAGAAAACCAGATGAGCCATCTTCGGCACGCCCGGACCGTGCAGCGTGCGGTGATGCGTTATAATTTGTGCAGAATCCGTCGAAGATAAGGGCTGGCTCGCGCCGTTTGACAGCGAAGGCGACGGTCAGGGATCCGGAGGACTGGTTGCGGTACCTGATTGTGAGTGACATCCATTCGAACCTCGAAGCGCTCGAGAAGAGCCTTGCGGTTGCCGAGGGTAAGCATGATCAGGTGCTTTGTCTTGGCGACCTGGTGGGCTACGGCCCTGACCCCAACGCTGTCATCAGCCGCATCCGGCCGCTTGCCAGACAGATTGTGCGCGGCAACCATGACAAGGCGTGCGGCGGGCTGATGGACGCTGAGGATTTCAACTTTCTCGCCCGCTTCGCGACCGAGTGGACGCGCAGGCAGTTGACGCCCGATCGCTACGAGTTTCTGCGCGGCCTTCCGGCTGGTCCGGTCCGGGTTGATGGCATCGAACTGGTGCACGGCTCGACCTTTGACGAGGATGAATACATCTTTGATTCGCTGGGGGCCATCCAGGCGTTCCAGTCCGACGACGCCCCGCTGATTTTTTTTGGGCACAGTCACCACCAGGGAGGCTTTCTGCTGACGGAGGACAAGCGGCTCCAGCCCATTTCGCTGCCCACCATCAAGGATGATGAACCCGCCGGCATTTCTTTCCGCGAGGACGCGCGATATCTTCTCAATCCCGGTTCCATCGGCCAGCCCCGCGACGGCGACCCCCGTGCAGCTTTTGCCGTCCTGGACCTCGACCAGCGGCGCGTGGACTTTTACCGCACGCCCTACGATCTGGCCAAAACACAGGAAAAGATGCGCGCCGCAGGACTGCCGGAACCGCTGATCGCGCGCCTGGAAGTCGGGCGCTGATTCATCATCTGATTTGGATTTTGCGGTGTTCCGTAGCGCCGGGACTTCAGCCCGGCATTTTTGGTTTTGCTGCATCAGCCGACCCCGCCCAGGCGGGGTCGGCGCTACGACGGCATGCTTCCTGGCGGGATAGGGATCGTTACTCTCCAGCGAGGGTCACTTTCGCCGGCGCCAAGCGGGGCGGCGCCTGGTTCCACGTGTTGGGCACCTGATCAAATGACAACTCGAACTGCCGCGTTTCGCCGGGCTTGAGCGGAGGACCATTCTTCCCGATGGGCGTGGCGCTTCTCTGCTCGATCGGTTTTCCTTCGACATCAGAGAACGTCAGGTTGATTTGAAGCTCGCGGACGGTTTTCTTGCCGTTGTTCGTTACGGCGCCGTAGACGGTGGTCACGGTGTGGTTCAGAAAATTCTGGGCGGCTTCAACCCGGCCGGGCGTAAGCTGGATGCTCTGGAGGTAAGCGGTTTCTTCCGTTCCGGGAGCGGGTTTTGCGGCCTGCTTGGGTCCGCCGCCGCATCCCGCAAGCGCCGCAATTGCCAGCCCGGCCACCGCCAGGCTCCGCACCGCAAGGTTCATTGAGAAATTGACGTGTGAGTTTCTGCGCATACGCCTGTATTATGCCACGGGCGCGGAAGGCTGTTGCGGGAGGCTTGCTGGCGTCATGCGAATGAGATGCCTGTCCAACCCGCAGGCGTGGCACGGGCGTCCCGCCCGTGTCGGACCACGGCCAGGATGGCCGTGCCACTGAGGACATTGTAAACAGAATCGCGACGGGTGTACGCCGTTAGGCGCCGGCCACCGTCAGCCCGCCGACGCGTAAAGTGGGCGAGGTGACGCTGCGCCGGAATTCCAGATCGTTGCCGATCATCTCGATGTGGTTCAGCATATCCTGAAGGCTGCTGGCGATGGTCACTTCGTGGACGGGATAAGTGAGTTCTCCGTTTTCAATCCACAGGCCGGCGGCGCCGCGCGAATAGTCGCCCGTCACCACGTTGACGCCGAAGCCGATCAACTCCGTCACATAGAAACCGTCTTTGACGCTGCGAATGATCTCTTCCGGGGAATGCTCGCCAGGTTTGAGGTAGAGGTTTTTGGGGCCAACGCTGGGCGCTCCGGCCAGGCCCCGCGAAGCGTTGCCGGTGGTTTTCATGCCCAGCTTGTTGGCCGCGTAGGAATTCAACAGGTAATTTTTTAAGACGCCGCGCTCGATCACTGTGGTGGTGGAGGCCGGAATGCCCTCGTCGTCAAAAGGCCGCGAGCCGAAACCCCCCGGCCGCAGGCCGTCGTCCAGCACGGTGACGTTTTCGCCCGCCACCTGCCGGCCCAACTTGTCGGTCAGGAAGCTGGATTTGCGGTAGATGGCGTCGCCGCGCACGGCGCCAAAAATGTGGCCAGCCAGCGACGAGGCGGTTTCAGCATCAAAGACCACCGGCACCTGCCTTGTTGAAATCTTGCGCGCTCCCAGGCGTCGCAGGGCGCGTTCCGCCGCCTTTCGTCCCACGGATTCGGCCGGCTCCAGCGCCGCCACGCTCCGCGCCACGGAATACCAGTAGTCGCGCTGCATGGCGCCGCCGGGTTCAGCCTGGGCGATGGGCGAAACCGCCACGGAGCAGTAAGACCCGCGATAGCTGCCCACAAATCCCGCCGAACTAGCGTAAACTCTGGCGCCCACGTTCGATTCGTACCACGAGCCCTCGGAGTTGCGGATGCGCGGGTCGGTGGCCGTCGCCGCCTGTTCGGCGCGGCGCGCCCAGGCGATGCGGTCCTCGGTCGAGAGCGCGGCAACGTCTGCGCAATAGAGTTGCAGGTCGCCATCGTAGCGGCCCAGCAGGGCGGGGTCGGGAAGGCTGCTGGCGGGGTCTTCGGAAGTTTCGCGCGCCATTTCGAGCGTGCGCTCCACCAGCGTCTTGAGCGATGAGGCGGAGAAATCGCTGGAATAGGCGGAAGCGCTCTGCGTGCCAATAAAGACGCGCAGGCCCAGGCCCTTGGACGAGGCTTCCTTCAGCTTCTCGATTTTGCCCAGCCGCAGCGTCGTGGAAAATTCTTCGCCTTCGAGCGCCACCACGTCAGCCGCGCTGGCTCCGGCGGCGGTCGCCTTGTCCACCAGGTCTTTTGCGATTTGTTCGAGGTTCAGTTCTGTCATAGAAGTCTCAAGGTTTTGATTTACGATGGGTCGCAAGCCGCGGAGGCGCGCCGGTGTAGCGCCGGGCTTTAAGCCCGGCATGCCGTCCTGAAGGACGGCTCTACGTAAATGACTGCATACCGCGCGCTGCTGTGCCGCCCACCGTCAGCTTGCTGATCTTGATGGTGGGGATGCCCACGCCCACGGGAACGCTCTGGCCGTCTTTGCCGCAGGTGCCGATGCCCGGATCAAGCGCGAGATCGTTGCCGACGGCGGTGACGTTGGTCAGCACGGTTGGCCCGTCGCCGATCAGCGTGGCTCCCCGCACCGGAGCAGTAATCTTGCCGTGTTCGATCAGGTAAGCCTCGGAAGCCGAAAAAACGAACTTGCCACTGGTGATGTCCACCTGCCCGCCGCCGAAATGGGACGCGTAGAGCCCGTGGTCTACACTGCGCACAATTTCCTCGGGATCGTCCTCCCCGGCCAGCATGTAGGTGTTGGTCATGCGCGGCATGGGGATGTGCTCGTAACTTTCGCGGCGGCCGTTGCCGGTGCGCGTGGTCTTCAACTGATCGGCGCTGATCTTGTCCTGCAGATAGCCGACCAGCGTGCCATTCTCAATCAGCACATTCTTGTGCGTGGGCTCGCCTTCGTCATCCACATTCAGCGAGCCGCGCCGCGAGGGAATGGTGCCGTCGTCCACCACGGTGCAAAGGTCGGAAGCGACCTTCTTTCCGATCCGGCCCGAAAAGGCCGAAATGCCCTTGCGATTGAAATCAGCCTCCAGCCCGTGACCCACGGCTTCATGCAGAAGAATGCCAGGCCAGCCCGGTCCCAGGACCACCTGCATCTCGCCCGCCGGCGCCTCCCGCGCGTCAAGCTGCACAATCGCCTGCCGCGAGGCTTCCCGCGCAAAGTTTTCGGGGCTGCTCTCGCCTGCAAAAAATTCCAGGCCCACGCGCCCGCCGCCGCCGTAAGTGCCAGAGCGCAGCTTGTCGTTTTCCTGGGCAATGACGTAGACGCTCAACCGCACCAGCGGCTGGAAGTCCGTCACAATGCGGCCATCGGAGCCCGCCAGCAGCACGTGGCGGCTCTGGTCGGCGTAATTTACGCGCACCTGCGCAATCCTGGGATCGTAAGCCCGCGCGGCCGCGTCAGCGCGACGGACCAGTTGCAGACGGTCGCTCAGCGCGCGGTCGGTGGCCGCTGCCACGACCGGATAAAGATCACTCGTCGGCTGCCTGGTGGTTAGACCCACGGTTGAAATAGTGGATGGCCCGCTGGCAATGCGCGCCGCCGTCCGGGCCGCCTTCAGGATTTTTTCCGGCGCCAGATCGTCCGTGTAGGCGTAGCCGGTCTGCTCTCCCGCCAGGACGCGTACGCCGCAGCCTGCCGAAATGCCTTCCAGCGCCGACTTCACCAGCGACTCATCCACTTGCAGGGAAGTGGACGTGGTGTGCTCAAAATAAAGGTCCGCGTAGTCGCCGCCGTCGGAAAGCGCTTCCGCGAGATACCGTTCCAGGTTTGCCTGGGACAGTCCATAACGGTCAAAGAAAAATCGGTCATTCGCTGCCATAAATTCTGCCTGTCATGTGGATCTTTTGCGACTGCTGAAATGCCCCTCGTAATGTCATCCTGAGCGACGTGAAGGATCTGCTTTGCTTGCTTCTTAAAGGGACACAGCAGATGCTTCGCTGCGCTCAGCATGACACCTGGCTGTTTTCAGCAGTCTTCTAAAACGTGGAGGCGAGTCTCGCCGCGGGCCAGCCACCTGAATCTTCAACCTAACACAGCGGTAAGGGGGTGTCAATTTTGCGGCAGTAGGCAAGCTTGGATTGGAACGCTCTACCAAGAGAAAAACAGATGTTGTGGCATCGAGTAGCGGGTTACAGGCCCCTAAAATGTGATCCTTCGCATGAGCGAGTTTGTCACTTAATTTTCAGTTCCAAACTCTTCCGGGATGTCAAAATCCTCTTCGTTTTCTGCTGTCCCGTCGGCTGCTTGTTTGCTTGCTTCGATTAGCCCAAACGTATTTGGAGCGGGCCTGGTGAAGATTTGACCATTTCTCACATAAGAAGAGAGATTGCCACTCAAAGAGACACGATGCCCTTTGTCTGGAGGCTTATTGAGGGCCTTCAAAATGTCATTGACATGCATCGGATGTCCTGCCTTACGGAGAACTTCTCTGGCTTGAGCTAAAGCTGTTCCCGGTCGAAGCAAAACGCCCTCTTGGCTTTCATCTTTTGGGATGAAGCGCATGGTATCCTGAAGAGCCTGCATATATGCTTTAGCCTTTTCTATTTGAAGCTGCAAGTCAAGTATTTCCTGCTGCTTGCGGTCTATCAGTTTTTGATACTGTTCTCTTATTTTCATAATCACCTGCCATCAAAATAGTAACACGAATGAAAAGAAGAGCGCAACAACAAAAAATGAGCAAATGATATGAAGGTGATATATAATTGCAGCGTAACAAAATACCATCGGAGAGGTTCACGATCATGGAATCACATATCGAGTACATCAAAACTGCCTTGGATGCTAGGATGCACGTCACCCCCAAAGGCTTCCCTTTCTGGTACGGGCGCGATGTTATGGAAATACTGGCTTATGCTAACTGGGAAAACTTTACGGCTGTGGTCAAGAAGGCACGCATAGCGTGTGATAATTCGGGGAAGCCTTCCTCCAACCATTTTCTTGGTATCAGGGAAATGGTCCCGATAGGAAGTGGAGCAAAGAGGAAAAGAGAAAACTTCGTACTTAGTAGGTATGCCTGTTACCTGATCGCCATGAACGGAGATACCGAAAAGCCGGAAGTCAGCACTGCGCAGACCTATTTCGCCGTCCAGACCCGCACCCAGGAAATTGAGCAAGCCCTGACAGACCAACAAAGAAGACTGTTGATTAGGAATCGAGTAAAAGATGCGAACAAGAAATTAATGAGCGTGGCTAAGGCAGCCGGGGTGAAGAAATACCCTGTCTTTCAAGATGCTGGATACAAGGGTCTCTACGGAGGGCTCGGAAGGGACGAGATAAAGAAAGCCAAAGGCATATCGAGAGAGGACGAACTCCTGGACTGTATAGATCGGGAGGAGCTAGCTGCGAACGAGTTTAGGATTACACAAACCGAGGCGAAGCTGAAGCGAGAGCAAACTAGGGGTGAAGAAAACGCAATAAACGCTCATTTCTCAGTGGGGAGTAGGGTGAGACAAGCCATTAAGGAAATTCAAGGGAAAATGCCCGAAGAACTTCTGGCTGTCCCCTCAATCAAGAAGCTCGCCGAAAAGCAAGCCAGAGATGCAAAGAGCCTAAAAGGCGGTCGAGAAGATTAGTGCCCAAGGATTCGCTCTGCTTGATGACCTCTTGCACCACTCTGTGGACCGTCTGGTTTGTGTGCTCTAACGCCCCTCTCTTCGAAGTTCCGCGGGGTGAATGCCCACGATCCCGCAGGGGGCCACGGCTGATCGTGAGGCTACTGCATTCCAATTCCCTTGATGATCCTCTCGGCGATGTTTTGTGCCGCTGCTTTGGTGTAGTGGCCGGTCAGCATGGCGGACTGCCCGACAGCATCACGGACCACCGGCGCCATAATCACCTGGCCATCGAGGAGGATGGCGAGGGGCTTCCCGATGTGGGCCTGGGTCGCCTGGCGCATTTTGTCAGCTCCGGCTGCGTTAAACTTCACGCTAATGCCATATTGCGACGGCCCGCCCGTCTCGACCACCTGCACCGCAGCGATGTCGCTGTTGCTCACAACGACCTCACTATGGAGGTAAACGTACCGATCGGAGTCCGCCACTTTTGCCTTCTGCAGGCCGGCAGCGGGGCTTGTTTCAGCCATCCTGACTTCAAACCGAATGGCCGCCTGAAGATTGCTGTTGAATACTGACCACAGGACCGCCCCGAGGGCCAGGACAGCGGCCAGCATCAAAGCGGAAGTCGCTAAAACGGCCCTCCTCGACCGCGGCCTTCCGCCCGCGGGTACGTAGGTGCGGCTGGCTGCCGCAAGCACTGCCTGGCGGCGCAAAGCCCTCTGGGCCGGCGGCAGTGCCGGTTCGTGCTGAAGCGGGTCGGCATCCTGCAGAAGCTCTCTTAGCTTATTCATGGGTGAGTCCTCCGGAAGTTTTAAGTGCGCGGGCCAGATCGCGCCTGCCCATGGCGAGATGCCAGCGGACCGTAATGGCGCTGATGCCAAGAAGGGACGCAATTTTCGAGACGGGCAATTCCTCAAGTTCGTGCATCACGACGATGGCGCGCCGCCGCGGAGGCAGGACGTCCAGCGCCTGCCACACAGCCGCCCTGGCAATCAGCGCTGGTTCTGGGTTCCTCGTGTTAGAGTCGTGCCGCCCAGCTTGCAAGGCGGTTTCCTGATGCCGGGCGCGAACCGATACCCTTCGCCACTGGTCGCGGCGGATGTTGATGAGTACGCGGACGAGCCACGCCTCTTCATTCGACGCCCCTCGAGGGATTGATTTTGGGCATCGGGCCGCCCTTAGAAACGCCTCCTGGACGAGATCCAGAGCATCATCGGCGTTCGGCGCCAGCCGTCTGGCCAGGCGGTAGAGACGGTCGTAATGGGCATCGGACAATCGCGCCAGCCGATCGGCGGGATCGGCATCTGCGATGACCGGAAGCGCCGGGGCTGCGCACTGTTGGTTCATGTCTTGTTAAACGCGCGAGGACCCTGTTATGTTGGTTCATAACCGGGAGAAATTCCAGATTTCAAACTCCATCGGTCATTGGACGGCAGACGGCGATGCTGGAGGCGCGGGGCGGAATCGAACCGCCGATCAAGGTTTTGCAGACCTTGGCCTTACCACTTGGCGACCGCGCCTTCTCTGCCACGAGCTACCACGAGAGCTTCAGGGCCAACTGAATTTGCCGCGAACTGGTTGACGTTGAAGTGACCACTCCGGCGGTTGGCGAAGGCGTCCCCGTGGCCGAAGTGAACACAACCGGGTTCGGAGTATTCAGGTTGGGGTGGTTCAAAACGTTGAAGAAGTCAGCCCGAAGCTGCACTTCCCGTTTTTCTCCAAATGAGAAACTCTTCGCCAGCGACACGTCAGTCTCAACCATGCCGGGCCCCGTCAAAACATTCCGGCCCGCGTTGCCGTAGGTGCCGGGCAAGGGCTGGATGAATGCGCTGGGATCAAAATAGCGGCTGGCGCTGCCCGGAATCACCTGCCCCGTAAAATTGGGGTCCCAGGACGGCCGCACCGGATTGCGCGTGTCGCCGTCGTTCGACGGATTGTACGACAGTTGGGGAGTGAAGGGGATTCCCGACTGCAAGGCTGCAATGCCGGTGATCCGCCAATGGGTGAGGAGGCGCCGCGGCCAGGAACTCCCTTGGGCCGTCTGTCCAGACGTGAATGGAAGTTCCCAGGTGGCGTTAACGACGGCAGAATGCCGCACATCGAATGATGCCCTGCCGTAGTCGGAAGCCGGAAGGAGCGGATTGCTGACGTAGGCTGGTGAATTGGTGGCAAGAGTTGTATTCAAGGTATCACCGTTGTCGAGAGCCTTTGCAAAAGTATAAACACCTCGAAATTGCAGTCCGCGGCTGAAGCGCCGGCTGAAGTCCACCTCCAAAGCGTTATAGGAGCTGACGCCCTCCGAGAACCACGTCGTTGTAGCGCCCACGTCGGGATTGGCAAGCGGCGCGCCGGGCGGATTGTACCAGGTTCCCGCCGGATAGCCGGCCGGGCATGGCGAGGCCGGGCAGATCGTGGGCACCGGCACGTTGGCATCGACGCTGAGCAGTTCGTGGTAGGCATGCGAGCCGACATAGCCCACGCTCAGAGAGGTGTTCGCGGAAAGCTGCTGCTCGATCGTTAACGTGTAAGACTCCACGGTCGGGGTCTCGATACTCGGCTGCACGCCGCTCGGCGGGACCACCGAATTTGATGGAGGCGGCGCGTCCGGGGCGATGCGGATGCTCGAAATCGCGGCGCCCTTGATCACCAGCGACTGGTTGTAAGGACCGAGATTGTCGAGGCGATAGCTAAGATTGTCGAGCAGCGAGTAGTAAAGGCCAAAGCCCGCGCGGACCACCGTCTTCCTGGAGGCAAACGGCGACCACGCGACCCCGAGGCGCGGCGAGGGGAGAAACTTTGCGTTATTGACGGTGAGGGCGGAGCGGCCTAGGGTGGGCTGCGTGTCAATAACGCCCGCTGAATTGAATCGATAGTTGGCGGCACGGCCGTGGGCCTCATTCCAGCCGTCCGTGGACTCGGCCCTGAATCCCAGCCGCAGTTCGAGCGAGGGTTTGGGCTTCAGCACATCTTCTGCATAAAAGGCGCCCTCGAATGAACGCCAGCCGAGCAGCGTTGACGATGGCGTGACCGTAAACGCGGATACCGCGCCATCAAGGAACGCCTGAAGATTTGAGAAGGTCGCCTGGCCGTACTGGTTCTGCGCGAGATTGTCGTTGGCCTGGATCCGCTGGGCCCAGACGCCGAACTTGAAAAGGTGGATGCCGTGGGTAATGGCGACCTGGTCTTCCGCGGTGAACAGATTTCGCACCGCCGTAAGATTGCTGCTGCCGCTGGTTCCGGCTGCGGCGATCTGCGTGGCCGCATTGTTTGCCGTGCTACCGCCGATCACCACCGCGCCAATCGGCCGGCCCTCGACAAATCCCGGCAGGTCCACCAGCGACCGCCCCGTGTAATAGTATGCGCCGCGGGAAAAGCCGAAGGTCGCCCGGTTCAGAACGTTGGGTGAGAACACGCGCGTTTCGCTCAGGCTGGCCACCTGCTCCCGCAATGTTATATCCACAAAGCTCAGGGGATTTGCCGTTGGCGTGTTGGCCACGCTGTCGTCGATGGTAAAGACGCCGGTAAGCGTGTCCTTTTCTGAAAACGTGTGATCGAGCCTGACGGTCCCGAAATCTTCTCGAATCGCCTGCAGCGGATTGCTGAAGGCCTGCGCGATGCCGCTGGGTCCGCCGGTTGAGGTCAACAATTCGGGCCCGTTGGCCGCCGGCCACAGGGCAAGGAACGGCTGGACACTGGGCGCGGCGCTGGCCCGCGAGGCATCATCTGGAACAAACGCCACATTACTAAGGCGAAGGTGCTGCCGGTAGCCTTCGTAATTCCCAAACAGGAAGGTCCGGTCCTTGCTGACGGGCCCGCCCAGAGAGCCGCCGAAAACGTTGCGCTGGAAAGGCGCAACCCCTCCATGATCGAAGAAATTTCTCGCGTCCAGTGCGCTGTTGCGCAGAAACTCGTAAGCGTTGCCGTGGAGTTGGTCCGTGCCGGAAGCCGTCACGATGTTGATTTGCGCCCCCGGCCGCTTGCCGAATTCGGCGCCATAATCGTCTTTCACCACAGAAAACTCGCGCACGGCATCGACGCCCAGCAGTTGGCCGCTGGCTCCGCCCGGCGTGTTGTTGATTTCCGATGCGCTGGTAAATTCAATCCCATTCAGGAGGTAGAGGTTCTCCTGCGGCCGCCGTCCCGATGCCGAGAACATATTGCCGATCACCGAATTGTTCGTCCCGATGCCGCCGGCGCGCTGTGAGGTGTAATTCACGACGCCAGGGTTCAGGGTGATCAATTGATCGTAGCTGCGGCCGTTCAACGGCAACTCTCTTACTTGCTGCCTGCTGACAACTCCGGAGGCATCGGCCGTGGTCACCTGGGTTGTAGCGGGAGTATCCTGAACATCAACCGCCTGATGGCCAGCGGCGACGGAGAGCTTTAAATTTGCCTCCGCGCGCTGTCCAACCACAAGTGTCAGCGTAAGCGATGCCCGATCGAACCCCTGCCTGCTCGCGGAAATTTGGTAAATTCCCGCCGGGAGCAATGGAGCTTCATAGCGGCCGGCAGCGTCGGTAAGAATGGTCCGCCGGGCGCCCGTTTCTGAATTGATGACCGTGATGCTGGCGTCCGGGACCACGCCTCCAGTTGTATCGGTTACGACACCGGTGATTGCGGCTTCACTTTGCGCCCATGCAGCAGGAGCCGCGGCGAACAGGATCGCGAGCACGAAAGCCAGCGCCGGCCTGGGCATTTTCTCCAGCCGTTGAAGGGTCCCAAGAGGTCTCATGAGTCAACTCCTTTCAAAATCACGCGCAGGGTTGCTTACCACCTTCGCTCTAATGGGTTTTTCTGATTGGGTTGCGGCGGGGCAGGACATCAACTGCCGCGCGCCACGGGCATGCGGAGCAGAGGTCAACAACAGCGCAGGGGGAGCTGCGGGGAGGGCAATGCCAACGTTGGAAAATCAAAATGGCCCATCGCTGAAGCCTCGTCCTCACCCTGGAAGACGGTTTCGATCGGGTCTGGTTTACGGCTGCGTTGGGTTGTCAAAGGTACAACCCTTGGAATTCAAAATGGGTGGATGACGGAAATCAGCAACAACAACAGGAAAGAGCGGCTTCACGGACCGTGAGGCCCACAAGGCTAAAAGCGAGGATAAAGTTAGTTACCTTCAACATACTCTTCGACTCTATGCTATTTCTTCTGCGATTGTCAAGCGGACCGGCAACGCAGTGGCGGCTTCTAGATTGTGGCACGGCCATCCTGGTCCCGCCCAGGCGGGAGCGAGACGCCCGTGCCACAAGCCAATCTGAGTCACTCCCCGCAATGCACCTGTTTTGCTTCCGTTATACTGGGAGCAGGTAAATTTCGCAGCCGCTGAGTCTCCAATCCACGGCGCCGCCGGGGCAACCCCGCGGCGTTGAAAACCGTCTATAAGATGTAAGATGTCAGGTGCGCGTGGGGCGCTGAACGGCGGTCGTATTGCCTGGGGACGGGGGCTTCCGGAGGGGCTTGCTGGTGTATTGTAAGTTTTGGTAATCAATAAGTTGTAACCAGCCGATTGCCAGTAATGATATGATTGGGCATTATCTGTGCGCGGGGCGGGGAAGGTTGCTCGAAAAACAATTGATTGAGGTGAAGGGAAAATATGTCGTTGAATCGGATTTCACGTGTTTGTCTTAAGGCCGGAATGCTGGCGCTTGCCGCCGCCACCCTTGCGTGGACTGTGCCCACGGCCCGCGCCGGCGCCTTACGTTACGCCGGAAAGATGGTAGCGAGAGGGACGACGGCCGCAGCGTCTGCAACGGCTTCGGGCGGCCAGGCAGCGGTCAACAAGTTCCAGACTGACGCCGTGCCGGCCACTGCCAGAGCAGGCCATTCCGTCAAGCGAACGCTGGCCCATGCGGGTGAGGCCACGACCAATGGGGCCAAGGATGGCGGCGCCTTCGTCTACTACGGCGCCAAGCGCGCTCCGCACACGGTGGCCCACGGAGCCAGGTCCGCGTGGCGGGCGATCTGGTAACGAGATTTATCCGTAAGCTGACATTACTCCTCCGGGAGAATGTGACGGGGCGCCTGCAAAAGGCGCCCTTTTTACGCTGCCCAACGCATCCGCCGCCGCCCCTGCAGACGATTTTGATCCCGCCACGCAGCCGATTTGCAAAAAAGTAGCACAGCCACTCCTGGCTGTGGAAACGGGATAAAAACACAGGCGAGAGCGCCTGTGCCACGCCGCTCCAGCGCGGGTGAATCCCATGTTACCGATGGAGCATCGGACAGAAGAGCAGGGAAGAACCGTGTGGCTCCTGGACAGGTATTCGAACCCGCTCTGGCATAAGGCTTCGCGGCTCGACAAGCGCGGCCGGCGCACCGTCGCCACGACCCTGTGCGCCTATGACTTCCTGCGCCAGCAGGTGGAGAAGAAGCTCATCGGCCCCGTCGAACCGTACCTCAGGGAAAAACGCAATCCGAAGCAAGCCGGCATCGGGCTCACCACTGCCGTGCGAACGGAGCTGGTGGACGAAGCCCTGATGGCCCTGCTGTGGTCATGCACCTGCCCGGCGTTCGATCCCGGACTCAAGCTGCCTCGCGAACTGGTCCCCCATCTGCCGGAAGTCTGGGGTGGTTTCATTCTCGGTGACGTCAACCACCGCCTGAACCGTTCCACTCCTGCCACGCTTGACAAGACAGGTTATTCCGAAGACCCGGCGCAGGCCCGCCAGCAGGTCCTGGGGCGGTGGCGGGAAATACTCGGCATTTCGGACCCGGACTTTGCAGACCGCGTGAACGCTGGTGGTTTTTCTGAAGCCTGGGACTGGCTGGCCCAGATGTTTATTGCCGACACTCTGGCCGGCATGGCGAAAATTCCCGACCGGATGCTCTTTTCACAGGCGCGTCGAATTGCAGGCTCCGCTCCTCCGCATCGCGTGGCCCTGATTGAGCAATTCATTCAGAGGATTACCGCAGCCCCGGGCAAAGCCGGGTAGGGCAGAGTCTCGCGGGTGGCGCATACGTCGCGCCCTTTGCGATGTATGCGGCCCTTCTTTCCTTACATCAATTGACTTAGAGGCAATCCCCTGCTGCGCATACATTCCAGACCCGGGAACGTATGCGCTTGTATCTTGATGCCGGGCTGGTAAAAATCTCTGAGGCCAAGGGCTTGTTCTGGCGGGAAGGCCGATCTGCGCTATCAGCTACTGGCTACAGGCCGGGAGATGATCCCAGACTATTGGGTAAACTCGATCACGATTCCGTTGATGCGTTTGTCGAAGCCGGTAAATTGCCCGAACATGGGCGAGGTGATGTTGTTATAGACTGCTGTGGGATTTTTTCTGCTTGTGGTGTTGACGGAATAGATGCCAAACCGGAAAGTATGGCCGCGGTGGATGTGGAACGGCAGCGGAAAATCTTTGTAGATCCGCCAGTTGAACGAAAAATAGATGGGATATCGCTGCCCGTTAGGTTCGCCAGCGTAGTTTTGGAGTTCATCGACATTGGAGTAGGGAAAGCCCGAGTGTAAATCGACCGAAGGGCTCAAGGTGATTTTCCAGGGAAGCTTGAAAATCCCAAAACCTGTCAGGCGGTTGGGAACATCAGATGGCTGGTTGGCATAAACGTCGGGACGAATGACCGGGACTTCAAACGGCACGAAGATGTTGTCCGTGGTGTTCAGGTCGCCGCGGCTTTGGCTGCGGACATAAGACATGCTGAGCTCGGTGTCTTCACTGGCGCGGTAGTCCACGGTGAATTCGTACTCGTGATAGCGGGAACTTCCGCCATTCGACAGCAGCATTGTCCCAGCGCCATCCGGCTGCGTGACGGGGTTGATGACAAACAGGCGGCTGGTGTGGCTGTAGAGCGTACCGACCTTCGCCGTCAGCTTGTTGGTAAATCGCCGGGACAGTTGCAGCCGCCAGGTCAGATTGCGCGGCGTGCTCCCCAGGTCCGAACAGTCGGGAAGAGTTTCGGGACTGCCGGAGGATATCCGGGCACATTCATTACGGAAGGCCACGGAGGGACTCAGGGGAGATCCCGCGAAGTCGAGCGGCGTGACAATGCGCGTGGGATTGTCGCTGAAATCGGCGGAAAGCAGCGGCGTGCGGTCATAAAACATTCCGACGCCACCCTGGAAAACGGTTCTGGCCGATTGGTCAAGGGCATAAACCACGCCCAGGCGCGGCGCGAAATTTACCGGGTTTCCGTTGGTCTCGCCATAGTAGCGTAGCCCGAGAGTCGCCGCCAGGCGATTGTTGAAGATCCAATGGTCCTGGGCGAAAGTGGCGACAGAGGTGTCACTGGCGCTCAGATTTCCCAGCCCGCTGAAGTCAATCCGTTCTGCTGAGGACCCGTCGTTCCGGAGAATCTGCACCGGGTGTGATTGGGTGCTGCCCGTCAAGTCGCGGTGGATGACGTCGGAGCCGAACAATATTTCATGGCTGCCTGCCCACTGTTTGGCGGCCAGGTTGAGGAGGGCCAGCCCTTCCTCCTGATGGCTGTTCCTGGCCCAGGTATTGAAATAATTGCCGCCAATACCCAGGGGAGTGAGCAGCATATCCTCCGGACCGTGCCCGTGCGCGTAAGTCTCCATGCGGGTGAATTTGAAGATCGTGTGCAGAATGTCTCCCGAGTTGAACTGGTAGGTGTCGCTGCCGTCGATGGAGTAGCCTTTCTGGCCGGTGTCCGCCGTCGCGGGACGAGGGACCAGGACGTTGAGATCGGCCCATTGAAAACGCCGGGGGAAGAGGTTGACGGTAAGGTTTGCAAAGTGCCTCTGAGACAAAAGAAACTGAAATTGCGAAATCGAGTTATAACCCTGGATCTTTTGCGAGTCGTTGGGCCATGCGAGGCCGCGCACGTCCGGCTTTCGCATTTCATACATAAATGACTCAGCGAAATTAATCTTGTCTTTCCACAAGGGACCGCCAAAACCGATGCGAGGCGTGGCCTTGGCAAAGCCGACAAGATGGCCTTCCTTGCCCCGCACGCTGGGATTCAGGTCGTGCATGCTGAGGCGCCATTGGTTTGGCGGAGGCTTCAGTCCGATGTCGGTCATGCCACCGACGAACCCTCCATACTGCGCGCCAAAAGGCGCTTTGAAGACATCAAGGCTCTGGATGGCGTCGATCGGCACATCAATGGAATACGTCCCCGTAACCGGGTCAACCGCCTGCGCAGAGTCCAGAAGGAGCATGCTCTGGCTCTCCGGCACGCCCTTGATGAAGAGCTTTCCGCTCTGCACTTGAAGAACTCCAGGGGTGACCGGCAATTCCTGTTTGAATTCCTGCCGGACCACAGGAATGGTGAGAAGCTGCTTCGTTTGTAAAGTCTGGGCCGCGGGGCTGGTCCCCTGGGTCGAAACGATGGGCGCGGATTCTCTCACCTCGATGTTCTGCTTGAGTTCCTGGAGCTGCATTTGGATGTCTTCGCTGAGGGTTTGGCCTGCCGCGATGGTGATTTTTCGCGTGAACGGTTTGAATCCTCCAATACTCGCCTCCAGCGCGTAAGGGCCCGCGGGAACGTTGTCGATCTCAAACTCTCCCTTGCCATCGGAGTAAGCCGTTTGGGGCGGCAGACCTGGAGCGTTAGCGGTCAGCTTGATGGCCACCCCGCCGAGCGGGATCGGCTGCCCCTGCGGATTCATGGCGCTCACCGTGCCCCGAACAGTGCCGGTCTCGATTTGAGCAGTGGCAAAGGCAGGGCCCAGACTGAGCGTGAATAAGAGTGCCATCGCCAGGAAGGTGCGACGGGAGGACAATCCGTTCCCGGCTGCAGGCAGACGAAGCTGCAAACGGGATGCCAGGGGCCTTTTATCTTGTGTCGGCTGTTCCTTCCGGACCAGCATTTGCAGGAAACATTCTCTCATCTGTTACTTTCGCCCGAAATTCCCTTTCCTTTGCTTCTGGGTTAAATACTCGTCGGCAAATCGATCCCAGCGGATAAGGGCCTCGTCCGCTGTGCCTTGCAGGCTAAACTTTCCGCAGCCCAAATTGACTGATGTCGGACCGTGTCCCTTCTGAACAACTCTGCCACGCTCCACCTGGCGCATCAGAACGTCAACCCTCCGGCGCCCCTCCCCGAAGCGGATGATATTCCTGGCTGGCGACCTCTGTGTTGACCTCGCTTCTGGCACATGATGAGATGAAGCCCATGACGAAACGGATGCGTCGACCATCAAATTGGAAATGATTGAGATTTGATAACAGAGTTTTAGAAACTGCAAGAATAGCTCATGCCGACATAGCAGATTCCCATGTGTTTTTTGTTTTGCTTCGACCCGGCCATGCATTACTTAGGAGGCTGTTGAAAAACGTTTCGAAAGGGTGTCATTCCGAGCGAAGCGAGGAATCTGCTTCTTTCAATTTCCTGAAACCAAATCAGATTCCTCGGACCGAAAATGAACATCGGCCCTCGGAATGACCCGCCACATGAATTTTTCAACAACCTGCCAGGGCGCCGCCATCAGGACCCAAACTATCAATGTTATCAGCTATGTGCCGTTCGAGGCAATTGTGTGTTTCCTGCGCCGCCGCTGTTTGGGCGTCGCGGCAGGCGCCGGCAGGATTTTCCGGGGGCGCGGGGGGAATTTACTTCAGCCCGCTTCTTCGTTGGGCTTATCCGCTTGATCGAAGATTGATTTGACTTTGCCTGCCGACCGGTTGGAAAATAATCCCATTGCCGGGCTGGCTCAGGTGCCTCGTTGGGGTCCTTGCAATTCTCACCCTGTCCACGGGCGGAGGAATCTGAATGACTGAAAAGTTGTTTATTTTTGACACAACCTTGCGCGACGGCGAGCAATCGCCCGGTTGCAGCATGAACCTTGAAGAGAAGCTGCGAATGGCCCGCCAGCTTGACCGCCTGGGAGTGGACATCCTTGAGGCTGGTTTTCCGATTGCTTCGCAGGGCGACTTTGATGCCGTCTCGGCTATCGCCGCTGAGCTGCGCCGCCCCACCATCGCCGCGCTTGCCCGCGCGAATCAGTTGGATATCGATCGTGCCTGGGCAGCGCTGAAGGATGCTGCAAGGCCCCGGATCCATACGTTTCTGGCCACCTCAGACATCCATCTGAAGTACAAGCTGCGCAAGACGCGGGAAGAAGTTCTCAAAATGATTTCGTGGGCAGTTGGCCATGCCAGCTCCCTCTGTCAGGACGTGGAATTCTCTCCGGAAGATGCTGGCCGCACCGATCGAAGCTATCTGATCGAGTGCTGCCATGCGGCTGTAGAAGCCGGCGCGACGGTGCTGAACCTGCCCGATACCGTAGGGTATTGCGTAGAACTTGAATACGAAAAGATGTTTGCCGACGTTAAGGCCAGCGTTCCCGGGATTGAGAATGTGATTTTGAGCACGCACACGCACAATGATTTGGGACTCGCCGTTGCCAACACTCTGGCGGGAGTTCGCGGCGGGGCCCGCCAGGTGGAGTGCACCATCAATGGTATAGGCGAGAGGGCAGGGAACGCCGCCCTCGAAGAAGTTGTCATGGCGGTCTATGTGCGGCGCGATGTTGAACCTGTCCACACCGACATCCGCACCGAAGAGCTTTACCCGGCAAGCCAGTTGCTGATTCACCTGACAGGCATGCAGGTGCAGAGGAACAAAGCCGTTGTAGGGCGCAACGCGTTCGCCCACGAGGCGGGCATTCATCAGGACGGCTACCTGAAAAATGCCACGACCTACGAAATCATTTCGCCGGAAACCGTGGGTATGCCCGCCAACCACATCGTGCTTGGGAAGCACTCCGGCCGCCATGCCCTGACCAACCGCTACCTGGAGTTGGGCTATGACCTGACCAAACCGGAAATCGATCGCGCCTATGAGCTGTTCACGCGGCTGGCAGACCGCAAAAAGAACGTTTACGACGAAGACTTGATCAGCATCGTGAACGAGAGCTTCGAACGCATTCCTGAGCTTTATAGGCTGAAGCTTCTGGAAAGCGTGTCCAGCAGCGAAGGGCGATCGACGGCAACCGTCGAGCTGGAACGTGACGGGCAATCCTTGCGCGAATCAGCTACGGCTGAAGGTCCCTGCGATGCTGCTTTCCGCGCCATCGATCGGATTACGGGCACACCGGGTACAGTGGTGGATTTTTCCGTACATTCTGTAACCGCAGGGGCGGACAGCACGGCGGAGGTTTCAATCCGCGCCCGTTTCCAGGAAAAGGAGTTCACCGGCAAATCTCTCAGCTACAATGTGATTGAGGCTGCGGCGCGTGCCTATCTACAGGCTGCAAACAAGGGTGTGTATGAAATCCGGCGGGCTGTGAAGCAAGCCGCCGCTGAGGGCCGTTCAATCCATGAAAATGAGCTGGTGGACCGCCTCTTCCCCGGTGGTTACTGAAGCCGGCAGATACTCCATCTGTCATTTCCCAATATAGCGGGCGGGCCAGGCCCTGCTGCCCGACCCTATTCATAACAGACCGCAATCGCGCCGCTGCGTGCCACCCGGCTTCGGTTCCCTGGGGCGCGGGGCCATTCGTCGAAAAAACGGGCTTGACAAAGCTGGCCTAGTGTGATAGCCTTAAGGGGTGGACTTGCGGAGAAATCCGCCGGCTGTTCCGGCCCCTTTTGGGCGCTTCTTCGGGACCTGTCTGGGGCGGAGAGGCGCCGGAAATTCCCGCCGTCTGCGCTTCGTGCAACATCCCGGGGATGGGCTAGGTTACTGGCTTTTGGGGAAAAATGGGACAAAAAAATGTTATTTTGCAAAAACAAACCGGAGAGGTTGTTGAAAACAAAGGATCGGGCCCCAAAAACAAACCGGAACAAACCGGAAAACAAAGCGGAGAAGTTGTTGAAAACACGTACCTGTGGAAAAAACAAACCGGAAACGAACCGAAAACGAACCGGGCCATCTTGTTGAAAACACGTGAAGGCGGAAATCTCACACAAGCGGCGGCGCAGGCATCTGGAATGGCTAGTTAACTGGTTCTTTCAGCCGGATGCCTCGGCCAACCGGGTCTCGAAGTTAGGCAGCCTGAATGCCAGTTGCGATCCGTCGGGCAACATGACGAGGGACGGAACGCGCACCTGCGAGTGGGACGCCGAGGGGCTGATGATGTCGGTGGACGGCGGATCGACGGTAACTTACAAGGCTACCCGAAGTCACATGGCCTGCGCCACGGGCTAAAATCTTCTGCCCCCCGGTGGCTCTTTCATCAGGGGGCGCCCGTTTCTTCGCGCCGCCAGGTAATCTGGCCGTAGACGCTTCGCCGGATTCCGACGATCGGGCCGGGATCGCTGGCAAACTCGAAGTGATCAGGCTGGAAAAGGTTTCTGCCGACGACAGATACCTCGAGGCTGGGTCGCAATTTCCAGCCGAGCCGGACATCTCCAGTTGAATACGGCTTGACCACCAGCGCCTGCAGCGCGCTGACGTAGCGATAGGCCAGGTCGAGGTTGAGAGCTTTCGTGAGATTGAAGCCGGACTGGACGCTAACCTGGTGGCGCGGGCTCGAACCTTCCACGAAAGGCGCAGTTCCTATGTCCAGGGAATTCGGGCCCTTCTTCAAATTCATCTGCAGATACGAGTAGGATGCCCGCAATCGCCAGAATGAAGCCGGGTTCCACTCCGGCGCAAACTCCACCCCTTTGGTTGTGCCCAGCAGGCCATTGCCAAATTCGGCAGGAAGCAGAAAATGCGCCGGCGCCGGCGTCGTCTCGAGAAACGGCGCGCCGATAATGTCCTCGCTGAACAGGTCGTGGTAGTGATTGTAAAACCCGGTCAGATCAAAATAGAAGCGCGACCCGAGCACCCGCCGGTAACCGAGTTCGTAACCATTCAGTTGTTCCGAGCCGAAGTCGGGGTTGGCGTTGAAACGCGCAAAGAAAGGGATGCCACCGGGACCGAAGCCGACAAACCCGGAAAGATAAAATGCCCGCTCAGCAGCAGACGGCGTTCGTACCGCATGCGTAAAAGCGGCCCACACAGACTGGCCGGTCGAGGGAGTCCACAACAGGCGAACAGTGGGCTGCAGTTGCAGGCCGGTGTAATTGGTTTTCAGCAGCTTGGTCCCCAGCGTCAGCGACAGCCGGTTTGGGACCAGTCCAATCTCATCCTGCAAGAACCCGCTGTACAACTCGTCCGTCCGAGTCATCGGCAGGAAGTACAAGCCCGAAACGATGGTCGGGTTGGTGGCCTTGCTGAAGCGAACTCCGAAACCCCAGGAGAGTTGTTCGTGGGCCGGCAAAGGAAAGCGGTGTAGAAAATCGAGATCGAACGTGTTGCGCGATTCGGCGAAATTGGGCTCGTTGCGCTTTGTCCGATCGTAATAAGCCGCCAGTTGGATATCCCGCTCCGCACCCTGGGTCCGGCGCCAGCGGGCCGTGATGTTCCCGCCGGACAGCGGCGCGGTCCCGTCAATGATCTGCGAGTAGGGTGGGGAATAGGTGACCGCCGTCACGTCTTCGCCGACCCCTTCCGCGTACAAGTCGCCTTGCACCACAAAGCGGTCGAGGTTGCCCCTTGTGAAATCGGCCCGAAAACCGCCCTGAATATCACGCCAGCGGTCGTAGTTGTCTCCGTTCACATGGAATTCCGGACCGCGGACGAACCCCATTCCATACACGCGGTAGTCAAAGTTGCTTCCGTGAGTCCCTCCGTGGCGGGCCGCAAAGGACCCCTGGTCCACGTTTCCCCCGCCTGTACTGACCAGGTCTCCGTGGGTGTCCTGGCTGGATTTGGTGATGATGTTGATCACTCCGTTCACCGCATTGGGACCCCAGATGGTTCCTCCTGGTCCGCGGACCACTTCAATCCGATCAACGTCTTGCAACGGCAGGTTCTGCGCCTCCCAGTAGGTCCCAGCCAGCAGGGTGGAATAGACGCTCCGGCCGTCAATCATGACGAGTACGTCCCGCGAAAACCTGCCTCCAAAACCTCGAATTCCGATGGCCCAGCGATTGCTGTTGATGCGGGCAACCTCGACGCCCGGAGCGAGCCGCAAAGCTTCCGGAATGGTGGTCGCTCCAGAACGCTCGATGTCCTGCTGGGTAATCACGTAGACGGCCGCAGGCGTACGCCACACTTCTTCCGGCTGCTTCGCCACGGTGGTGACCTCCACCTCCGCGAGTTGCTCGATCGTCATCTGCTTGAGAGGGACCTGCCGTTGCGCCTCTTCAGTGGAATGGGCAACGGCCCACGATGTCAGAAATAGACACGGCAGGACACCAGCACAGCGTCGAGGCCAACTGGTTTTGGATCGAATGGATCACTCCTCTTACTCGCTCCGTGCCGTTGGTGGTCTGGTCAGCGCCGCAAGTGCTTTAAGAGTTTTTTCCGCAGGCTGGCCCTTCAGAATCGGCTATCTCTACCTCCCGCCGCACTCTTTGGGGCCTTCAGCGAATGTTATCACGACCAACACTGGCAGTCAGGCGAAAGTTAAGGCCTCCAGGAGAGCGAGATGTGCGTTCCGCGGATCAGGGCAAGAGCTGCAGATCGCAACATCGGTGGTGCGCTGGCGTTGACGTCCGCACCGTCTCCCAAAGGCCCAGCAGATGCCGCTGGCTGTAGCGGCGGCCTTCAGCCCGGCAATGTACCGACCTGAAGATCGGCGCTACAAGTCAATCGCGTCACCCGGCAGCCTGATGAAGACAAAGCAAATTCCTCCGGCCGAGCAAAACATCAACCCTCGAAAATGGCCTGAGTGGTATTCAGGTGTCGGACATTTGAACCATCCCAATTGAATCGATGCGGCCGGCCATGATATAACCTTGGATCGACGCCAACCACAAGCGGACCAAAGGGTATAAGCCGAATACCGCGAAGAGACCTGGACGAATGAACGAGGCAGTTTTGAAGAGTTCCGCAGCCGTGCTCGGGAGCCTCGGCGAGTTGCTTCCTGATTTGGAATCTGTTTACAAAGACATCCATGCTCATCCCGAGCTGTCGATGCAAGAGACACGGACGGCGGGAATCGCGGCAGACCGTCTTCGTGCTGCCGGTTATGAAGTGACCACCGGGGTGGGAAAGACTGGCGTTGTGGGGCTGCTGCGCAACGGCGAAGGGCCGGGAGTCATGCTGCGTGCGGACATGGACGCGCTTCCGGTCCAGGAAGGCACCGGCCTGCCCTACGCCTGCAAGGTAACGGCCCCGGACAGCAGTGGGAAGACCGTGCCCGTGATGCACGCTTGCGGCCACGACATGCACGTGGCCTGGCTGATCGGCGCGGCCACTCTGCTGGCAAAGTTTCGCGGCGCATGGAGAGGGACGCTGATGCCCGTCTTTCAACCAGCCGAAGAGACGGCGGCGGGCGCACAGGCCATGATCGATGAGGGTCTCTTCCGGCGCTTTCCCAAGCCCGACGTCGTGCTCGGCCAGCATGTGATGAGCTTGCCTGCCGGTGTTGTGGCGGGCCGTCGCGGAGTGATAACGTCCGCCGCTGACAGTCTCCAGATTCGGCTATTCGGGCGTGGGGCCCACGGCTCGATGCCGGAGGCCAGTATCGATCCGGTGGTGATGGCCGCGGCAACGGTGATGCGGCTGCAGACCATCGTTTCCCGCGAGGTGGCGGCGAACCAGGCAGCCGTCGTTACCATCGGTGTGCTGCAGGCTGGCACCAAGGAAAACGTGATCCCCGAGGAGGCGATCATCAAGTTGAACGTGCGCACTTTTGATGAAAGCGTCCGTCAACGCGTGCTCGCTGCGATCGAGCGGATCGTCAATGCCGAAGCCGCCGCCTCGGGCGCTCCGAAGAAACCGGAGATCACGGCCCTTGACCGATATTCACTCGTGCAGAATGACCCGGAGGCGACCCGGCGGGTGAGCGATGCGTTTCGTCTGTATTTTCCATCTGACCGTGTGCAGGAGACCAGCCCGACGACCGCGAGCGAGGACTTCGGAACGTTCGGATCGGAATGGGGTGCTCCGTCCGTGTTCTGGTTCGTCGGCGGCATCGATCCCGAGGTGTACGCGAAAGCCGAGAAGGACGGCCGGATCGGCGAGGTCCCGACCAATCACAACCCGCGCTTCGCACCGGTGATCCATCCCACTTTGGAGTCAGGCGTCGAAGCGCTGGTGGTCGCGGCCCAAGCCTGGCTGTCGGCATGAGGCCGCATGATTCCCAACGGACACATCCTGCTTAACACGCTGCTGGTTGCCTTCGATCTTGCCGGCACCTTCGTCTTCGCGCTCAGCGGCGCAACCATGGGGGTCAAGCACAGGCTCGATCTATTCGGGGTCCTCGTTTTATCGTATGCGGCGGGCAACGCGGGAGGGATCACGCGCGATGTACTGATTGGAGCGGTCCCGCCGGCGGCCGTGCGCGACTGGCGATACGTTGCTGTCTCGATTCTTGCCGGACTGATTACGTTCTACTGGTATCGAATCATCAACCGGTTGAGCAGCCCTGTGTTGGTGTTCGACGCCGCCGGACTGGCGCTGTTTGCCGTGTCCGGTGCGGGAAAGGCGCTGGTGTTTGGCGCCGGGCCCGTTGCGGCGACGCTGCTCGGCATGCTGACAGGAATCGGCGGCGGCATGTTGCGCGACATCCTGGTGAGGGAAATTCCAACCGTGTTGCGAACCGAACTCTATGCGGTCGCGGCCCTCATTGGAGCGGCTGTGGTGGTACTGGGAAGAACGCTGCATCTTCCTACTTCCGGAGCGGCAATAGCCGGCGCAGTCCTCTGCTTTGGACTCCGAATTCTCGCCATGCGACATGGCTGGCAGCTTCCCAGAGCCCGCCCGCCAGAATGAATCGGGGTGAAGAGCGAAGGCTGATCGTGTACAGGCAGCAAACCCAAGATAGAGGTGCGAGGACCTTGATTGCAAGGTCCTCGACTTTTGGGGGGACCGGGTAAGGGCCGCAGGCCGCAAGGGCCTGCGCTACGAAAGCGCCCTCACCCGGTCGCTGGCGCGCCCACCCTCTCCCGCGATGAGAGGGCTTTGGCATTATGGGGGTGCGTCAGTACTCAAAATCGACGGAAAACTCTACCCTCCTTGCTGTCGCGGCCTCAATCGGAGTGGCGAAGCCGTCCATTGGACTCAGGTCCGGGCCATAAAACGGATTAATCCCGATAACATTGGTGTGGTTGAGGGAGTTGAAGGATTCCACCACCAGATCGAGATGGCTTCCAGCCGGACGCCGGAAGTAAATCGCCTTCAGCAAACGCAAATCCAGATTATCGAACCCGGGCAGGTGAAGCGCATTCCGGCCGATCCCGAGCGGGCGCGACGAAAGCGGAATAGCATCATTACCGTTTGAGTCGAGTCCGGTCAGCGGATTGGCGGGCTGGCCGCTACCGAGCGTCAAAATCGGCGCAACCTCGATATTGCTCAGCACGCTGCCCCAGAATGGTGATTTTGCGCCCGGAGCGTTCGGAGTGGGCGCGCCCTCCTCATTGTTGCCGAAAGGCAAGTCAAAGAGTCCGCTCAATACAAAGCGCTGCCGCTGGTCGTCGAGCGAGCGCGCCCGTTCGCCGCGAAGGTCGTAAGGATTTTGGGGCTGCTCGGCAAAGCTGGACGCATTGTCAATTACCTTTGAAATTGTGTAGCTGGCACCGAGCGTAAAATCCTCGAGGCGCCGCTCGACTGAAAGTGAAAAACCCTTGTAGGTCGAACTGGCCGAGTCCTGAAGCTGATAAACATCGTTCAATGCGGGATCAATCCGGCTGGGTCCGAAGACTTCGCGGCCAATTTGCTGCGGCGATGGACTAAGGACGCCCAGCGCCGCCGCGTTCTGAGAAGTGAGCGCGACGGGCGGCGGGAGATTTGTATTCAAGGTGCGGGCCAGCTTAAGTCCGCGCACATAAAGCCCGTCAGCTTTTAAGGTGAAGTTTCTGGAGATCAGATATTCTGCTCCCAGGCTTGCCTGCTGGCTGTACGGCGTGGCAAGTTTCGGATCAGCGCTGAAGATGCTGGGCGCGACGCCATCGAGTGGCGCTGCGAGCGGTCCTCCGCCCGTGCCACGGAATATCTGCGCCGCCGCGGGGCCGTTCACGACTTGCTCGAAAGCCTGAACGCCGTTCTTCTCAATAGCTCGATTGAGATTGTCCAAAAGATAGCGGTCGAAGAAGATTCCATATCCCGCGCGGAAAACCCATCGGCTGGACGGACTGTAGGCGAGGCCAACGCGTGGGCTGACGTTGTTACTGTCCTGATTGAAGCCGCGTGGCAGGCGGTCAAAATCGTAGCGCAAGCCGAGATCGAGCGTGACCCGGTGAGCGAGCGACCAATGGTCCTGAAAGAAGGCGCCGTAACTTGTCGTCCCGAAAGCGGCGCCGGGATTCCCAAAGGCCTGCCGGAAGGTGTCCGGCTGGCCATTCAGAAAAGTGCTGAGATTCGGAAAAATGTAGAGACCTCCAAAGCCGTCCGGCTGGCTGGCATTCAGATGGACGTGCATTGCGTCGCCGCCCAGTTTCAAGAAATGCGTTCCGCGGGCGAGGGCCAGCACATCGCTTGCGTCGTAATGGTCCTCGCGACGTCGGCTGTTGCCGGCGTAAGGGCGGCCAAAATCGGCAAGGCCATTGATCGTAATTCCTGGCCCGGACTGGTCGTTGGTCCGCAGCGCCACGTTGCGCCGTGCAAACTGAAACCGCAGCGTGTTCACCGCTGCCGGACTCAGCACGGTTGCGAGCGAACCGGTCAGGCTGTGGTCGCGCGTAAAGGCGCTGCCGGCGGAGCTGGCGTCCTCAAGGCCGCCGGTATTGAATGCGTCACTGGCATTTTTGTTGTTCGTGAAGGCGTAGCGCAGCGCCAGCGACTCGCGGCTGCTCAGTTGACGGTCGAGTTTGGCGGACGCCTCGGTTTCAGAAAAGGCAACGGGGAAGAATCCTTCGGTGAGATGGCGCGTGGCAAGGCCGGGAAAGGCGCCACTGGCCAGAAGCGAGCTGACTGAGGAGGCGACGTCCGGGCTGATATCGGAGCTTTCGCCGGCGCGCAGGTGTTCCTGCTCAAACGCCGCATAATAGAACGTGCGGTTCCTTTGAATTGCCCCGCCGCGCGAAAATCCCGCGCGGTAGCGCGTGAGAGACGAGCGGTTGCTTTCTGATTCGAGCGGCTGCCGCGCATTGAGTGCGCCGTTCTGGTAAAAGATAAACGCGTCGCCGTGAGTGGCATTGGCTCCCGTGCGGGTGATGACATCAATCGAGCCGCCGGATGCCCCGCCATATTCCGCCGAAAGCCCGTTATTCACCACCTGGAATTCCTGAACAATCTCTGGCGATAGTTCTGTTCGGCTGCCGCCGCTGAACTCGTCGTTGTTTTCGACGCCATCGATCGAGAGGCTATTGCTGGTGGGCCTCAGCCCGGAAAAACTGAAGCCGCTGCCCAGGAGCGGCGCGGCCTTCGAAGCCGGAGTGTTCGAGGGGTTGGACGCCGAGACTCCAGCGGCGAGCAGCACGAAATCGAGGGCGTTTCGCGTTTGCACCGGGAGCTCTTCGATTCTTTCCCGGCCCACGGTGGTGGTCATGGAGGTAGCTTCAGGATTGAGAGCGGAGGGCTCCGAACTCACCGTCACCTTCTGGACCAGCCGAGCCGGAGCTAATCGAATTTGGAGGCGCACGGACTGCCCGACGGTTAGCCCGACTCCAGTATGGAGGTAGGGAGCGAAACCAGCCTTCCGGACTTCCACGTTGTAAACCCCGACCGCCAGTTCGCTGGCTCGGAAGTCGCCGCGCGCGTCCGTTGTAACGGACCGGACTTGGCCGGTGGCTGCATTGCGAATTTCAACGCTTGCGCCGGGAACAGGATCGCCGGCAGTGTCCACCACGGATCCATTCAGGTTTCCGCCAGCTATGGAAATCTGGGCTCGCGTGGAGAAAGGAACTGAAAGCAGGATCAGGGAGAAAGCGATCCACCGGATGGTTCTGCTTGTTCTTGCATCGGTAGTATGTGGTGTCCGTTTCACAGGGACCCTAGCGCCGTCGAGACGGTCTGTAGCGGCGACGTCCTCATCGCCCGTTCGAAATGCCGCAGGCGCGGGTTTTTCCGCGGATCACACAGGGACCGCAGGCCGCAAGGGCCTGCGCTACGCCCTCCGGTGGGCTTTTCATCACAAGGAAGACGAAGCAGATTTCTCGCGCCGATCAGAGACATCGGTCCTCGAATAACGCGGGCGCCAGTTAGCTGATGGCGATTTTAGCTGACGGCGCGGTTTTCGTCGGAGTAAGGTTTCTGGATATACTGCTTGGCCTGTTCGATTGCGCCCTGCGTATCGTCCCTGGTCTGCAAGGCGCGCTGATATTCATTCAGGGCACGGTCCCTCTGGCCGGTGGCGTCGAAAATCTTGCCCAGAGTCAGATGGGCCCAAACCTCGACCCATTTGGGTTGGAGGTTCCCATCCAGGGCGCCCCGCATTTCCTCGGCGGCGGCGTTGTAGTTGTGAAGCCGGAAATAGATCTGACCCAGGCGAAAGTGGGCCAGTGAATTGTTCTTGTTCTGCTCGACGACCTGCTGATACTGTTTTACGGCTTCCAGGTAGGCTTGTTCGGCGACGAGCTGGTCTCCGCGGGCAATTTCCACTTCGGTACGGATCGTGTCGGTCATTTTGAGGATGTGGCTGCCCGGATCGATCTCCACCTGGGTTGGCCGGGTAACGGTGTTGACGGTAAAGTCGGAGGTGGTCCCCACCATCTGGATGCGGTCACTGACCGGCCTGCGGCCCTCAGAGCTTACGCGCACCTCCACCGGCATCCGGAAAATGTCGAGGTCCTGCTGAATCTTGCCGACCACCTGATAGTGGCCTCCGACGCGATAGATGGCCCATGAATCCTTGAATTGCGGCACGCCCGTGGAACTGACCCACTGGGCAAAGAAGTAGGTCAGTTTGTCATTGCTGGCCTGCTCGATGGCTTTTTGAAATTCCTGAGTGCTGATGGATTTCCACGCATATTGCTGGACCACTTGCTGCAGGCCCTTCGTAAATGCGTCGTCGCCCACCACCCAGCGAAGCATGTGGAAAACCATGGCGCCCTTTTGGCCGACGATCGATTGATACTGGGGTGTAAAGGGCTGGAGTGACCCTGCCTGGCTGATGGGCGCCGACTCTTCATGGGTAAGGGCGCCGATGGCGGTTGTGTGCATCAGGTTTTCGAATGCCGTCTCGCCCTGCGACTGCTCGATGTACATAGCCGAGGAGTAAAGCGAAAGGCCATCGTCGAGGAACGAATCATCGGGTGTCGCCGGGCTGACGTAGCAACTCCACCATTGCCGCGAGATTTCATGCGCCAGCAGTTGTTCGTTCACGGGCGAGGAGAATCCGCGCGACGCCAGAGCAACAATGCCGGGCGAGGAATATCCGCCCACTGTGTCGTCCGCAATCTCAACCACTGCCAGATTGCCATTCGGCAAGGACCCGAACTTGCCGGAGAAAAAGCTCATGATCTTTGCAGCGGTCGCTCCGTAATCCGCCGCAAAATTCTCATGGCCGGGCTTCAGGAAGAGGTAAATGTTGGCCCCAAAGGCGCTTTCGTGCTGGACCGAATAGTCGCCCGCGTAAAAGGTGCCGGGAAAGGAGGCCTGATCAAACTCGAAGGAGTACGTGGTGTTGCCGGCCTCGTTCACGGCAGGCGAAGGAGTTCCCGAGGCAACGACGGTCTCACCGGTTGGCACGGTGACGTGCAGGGCGGCAGTGAATCGATCCAGTCCGGGCCTGACCACCGGGAACCATCGCCCTGGATAGAGCAGATAGGAGCCTTCCGGTCCCACGTAGGAGAGCTTCAGACCCTCGACAGGGCTTCCTTCCGCAGTTCCGAGCCCGCCCTTGTAACTCACTGTGATAGAGGACGGCTGCCCAGCGGTGACAGGGGCGGGAAGCGTGACTTTAAGGCCCAAGCCCTCCTGCTGGAACTGAACGCCCGTCCCCGCTGCATCCACAACCTTCTGGACACGCAACGCGCTGTTCAGCTCAAAGCCGAGCTGACTGATGCTGTTCTGCGGCACGAAATCAATTCGGGTGGAGGCGTCTAAGATGTGGGTGGTTGGATAGAGCTGGACCTTGATATCGTATTTCTTCACCACGAATTGGGCAGGGTCAGCAGCCCGAGCGCCTGAGAGCCCGCCAAGAAAGAGCAGCGCCAGCAGGCCGGCCGCCCTGGCGCAGCAGGTGATGCCGGCGCATGGCGCCACGGCGCTCCCTGCTCTACGGAACAATGAGGCATGCTTCATACAGGATTCAAGCCTTTCGTGAAAAAAGGGCCACATACTTGATCATACAATCCCCCGGCAGGGCGGTGGTGCTGTTGCCCAAAAAAATCTGAGATGTGACTGCCCCCGGCTCGATAGGCCCTATCACAGGGATGCTTTATTCGGCACCGAGGGATGCCTTGGCCCCCTCAAGGTGGCGGACAACGGCGTCGGCAGCCCGGTCCATTGCGCCTCCCTTGCCCAGGCGCTCCCTCACTTTTCGAAGCTCCGCCACCATCCTGTTTCGGGCCCCGGCATCGCCGAGCAACCGCTCCATCTCCTCCGTGAGGCGGGCGGCGGTGAAGCCGCTCTGGATCAATTCCGGGACCACGGCATGGCCAGCCAGGAGATTAACCATGCTGTAGAAGGGAACATCAATCATGATCCTGGCGCACATCGCTGTGAATGCGGAGACGCGGTAGACCACAACCATGGGACACTCCCGCAGGGCCGCCTCGATGGTTGCTGTTCCACTGGCGACTACGGCGGCAGCGGAATATTGCAGGGCCTCGTGGGTAGCATTGGCGAGCGCCCGCAGGGGCGCCGCGCCCTTGTAGCCGCGGGCGATTAGAGATTCCATCCATGCGGGATCGATTGTCGGTGCGGAAGCCACGACAAACTGAATGGGCCGTGACTGCGCCAATCTGTCCGCCGCCTCCAGGATTGCCGGCAGGTTGAACCTTACCTCCGTCCTGCGGCTTCCGGGCAGCAGGGCGACGGTTGGTACATTCGGGTCGAGCTTAGCGCGGCTGAAAAACTCCGCACGCGACTGGCTGACAGCGGCCATATCCAACAGGGGATGTCCGACGCATTCCACGGGTACTCCGGCCTTCTCGTAGATCTCCGTTTCGAAATCGAACAGGCAAAGCATCCTGTCCACATTCGCCTTGATCTTTCTGATTCTCCATTTTTTCCAGGCCCATATCTGGGGGCTGACAAAGTAGATGACGGGAATGTTATGTTTCTTCAGCCGTTTCGCCAGACTCAGGTTCAGCGAGGGGGAATCAATCAGGATTGCGGCTGCGGGCCCTCTCCGCGCGGCTTCAGCCACAAGGTCCTGCATGGCACGATAGGCTTTCGGAAGCCCCGATACGACCTCAGAGATTCCAATCAGCGCCACCTGATGGATATCGGCGATGGTCTCCACCCCGGCGGCGCGCATGGCCTCGCCGCCGCAGCCGAAAACCGCGGCATCGGCGATTCTGGCTTTAAGCGCCTGGGCGAGGGCTGCGCCATACATGTCGCCGGAGCGTTCTCCGGCAACGATCAGGAAGCAATCTCTGGGCATGGTCCTCTGGCCGGGCCGGCGGAGGCCAGGAGCTCCTGGTCCTTGTATTGAAGCTGATAAAGTTTGAAATAGATTCCCTGCAAGCGCAGCAATTCCTGATGCGTCCCCACCTCGCGCACGCGTCCTTTGTGCATCACGATGATCTTCGAGGCGTTCTGGATGGTGGAAAGGCGGTGAGCAACGACGAGTGAAGTTCGATTTTCGAGCAGCCTCTGGAGGCCCTCGCGGATAAGATATTCAGTCTCCGGGTCCACGCTCGAGGTCGCCTCGTCAAGAATCAGGATCCTGGGGTCATGCGCGAGCGCCCGCGCGAATGAGAGCAGTTGTTTCTGCCCGGACGAGAGCGTGGCTCCACGCTCCCTGACCGGCTCATCAAATCCGCCGGGCAGGCTTTCAATAAAGTCCAGCATGTTGACGCGCCGGGCCGCCTCGCGGACCTGCTGGTCCGATATCCCTTCAGTCCCCATCCGGATGTTGCTGGCAATGGTGCCGGAGAAGAGAAACGAGTCCTGCAACACGATGGCGAAGTTGCTCCGTAGCTCGCGGAGACCCATCTCGCGTATGTCAACGCCATCGAACAAAATAGCGCCCTCCTGGACATCGTAGAAGCGCAGCAGCAGGTTGGTGAGAGTGGTCTTTCCGGCCCCGGTGTGGCCCACCACGGCGACGGTTTCTCCCGGCTCGATGGTAAAAGAAACGTTCTCCAGCACGCGATGATTGTCCCGATAAGCAAACCCGACATTGCGGAATTCAATGCGGCCCCGGGGCGATTCGAGTTTGGCCGGGCGCGCGGAACCAGAAATGCTGACCGGTGTATCCAACAGCTTGAAGACGCGCTCGGAACTGGCCATGGCAGCCTGCAGGATGTTGTACTTGTCGCTCAGGTCCTGAATGGGCCGGAAGAACCGCTGCGAATACTGGATGAAGGCGATTGCGGTCCCTACAGTCAGCGCTCCGCCAAGAACCATGATCCCGCCTTTATACAGAATGATGACGATGGCCAGCACACCCAGGAACTCGACGGTAGGGTAGAAGAGTCCGTAGGCCAGTATCGAGTCTTTGTAAGCTTCCATGTGAGCGGTGTTTATCTTCTCGAATTCATCGAAGCTCTTGTCCTCACGGTTGAATAATTGCAGAACAGACATTCCCGTGATGTGTTCCTGCAGGTAAGCGTTGATGCGGGCGATGGCCAGGCGAATGCGGCGGTATGAGTCACGCACCGCTTTCCGGAACAGCGCCGTCACCACGATAATCAGCGGCAGGACGGCAAACGTCAGCAGCGACAGTTTCCAATCAAGCTTCAGCATCACCACCATGATGCTCGCCAGGGTGAAGAGATCGCCGAAAACCGCCACGACCCCGGAGGCGAACAAATCATTCAGGACATCGATGTCCGTGGTGACGCGCGTAACAAGCCTGCCCACCGGGTTGCGGTCAAAGTAGCTCATCTGCAGCCGCTGCAGATGCTCAAACAACTGCTTGCGCAGATCGTACATGACCTTCTGGCCGACCAGGTTCATGGCAAAAGTCTGCGCGAACTGCAGAACGAAAGTCAGCAGAACGGTGGGCACAAAAATCACAAAGGCGATCTGAAGGATGCCCGTGCGGGGATCGGCACTCAGAAGGCGCGCGAGGAAGGGCAGGACCGGCTGCTGCCTGGTGGGATCAAGGTAGCGGTCGATCTCCACCTTCATCAGGTATGGAGGCACCGCCTGCAGCAGACCAAAAAGGAAAATAGCGACCAGCGCAAAAAACACCACCCGCTGGTAAGGACGCAAGTAGGTGAGCAGGCGCCGCATCAGGCGCGCGTCGTACGCTTTTCCGAGCACTTCCTCTTCGTGAAAGTTGTCTGCCATCGGGTTGCCGTTCTAGGTTTCCAGCTCCAGCGCATCTTCAATCAACTGCTTGTTGTAAAGCTCTGTGTAATGGCCGTTCATCGCTAACAACTCTTCGTGGGCGCCGCGCTCCACGATCGTGCCATCGTGCAGCACCACAATTTCGTCCGCGTTGCGAATGGTGGAAACGCGGTGCGATATCAGAATGGTGGTCCTTCCCGCCATCACCTCGGTCAGGTGGCGCAATATTTTTTCCTCAGTGTAGGTGTCGACGCTCGAGAGCGCGTCATCCAGAATCAGAATGCGCGGATCGCGGATGATGGCCCGGGAGATGGCCACCCGCTGCTTCTGGCCTCCCGAGAGCGTGAGGCCGCGTTCTCCTACCATGGAATCAAAGCCCTCGGGGAAACCGAGAATATCCGGCAGGATGTTGGAGACCTCGGCTGCGCGTTTCACATCATCGTCAGAAGAACCGTGAGCTCCAAACCGGATGTTCTCCCGGATGGAATCGCTGAACAGGAAGGTTTCCTGCGGAACGAAGCCGATGTGCGATCTCAAAGTGCTGAGGGGCAGTTCGCGAACCGGGATTCCATCGACCAGCACCGAGCCTTCAGGAGCGTCAAACAAGCGGGGAACCAGGGCAGCCAGCGTGGTCTTGCCCGAGCCTGTCGCTCCCACAATTGCGACGGTCCGGCCCGCCGGGATGCGCAGATTGACGTTCCTGAGGATTGGGAATCCATTGTAGGCGAAAGTCAGGTTCCGGAATTCGATATCACCTTTAAGCGCCGTGACAGGATTTGGAGAAACCAGACGATCATCAATGGCCGGCTGGGCGGCGAAGATGGTCCACAGCCTGCCCAAGGAGGCAAGCCCCCGCTGGATGATGTTCGTCACCCATCCCAGCGCAATGATGGGCCAGATCAGGTACATCAGGTAGACATTAAACGCGGCGAAAGTGCCGATGGTTATCTTGCCCGATAAAACATGCTCTCCGCCGACAACGATGATCAGCAGAAAGGAAGCTGCGAACAGCAAAGCCAGGGCGGGCCACAGGAAGCTCGAGATCCAGATCAGACCCTTGTTGCGTTCCACGTATAGCTGGTTCATTTCGTCAAACTGCCGCATTTCGGGCTGTTCCTGACCGAAAGCGCGGACCAGCCGGACCCCGGAGAGATTTTCCCGCACCCTTTCCGTGAGCTCCGAATACAGGTCCTGAATTTTTTCGAACCGCTCATGGATTCTCTGCCCGAAGAATTTGACTGCAATCGAGGCCAGCGGTAGGGGCGCAAGCGCCAGGAGCGTCAGGTGCAGGTCCAGATGCGCCATCAGAGCGATCGTGGCAATCCCCGTCACCACCGTGTTGGCCAGGTACATGATGCCAGGGCCAACGATGTTTCGGACGGCGTTCAAATCATTGGTCAGCTTGGCCATCAGGTCGCCGGTGCGGTGTTCGTTGTAATAGCGGGTGTCCTGATGCATCAGATGCTGGAACAAGTCATTGCGGAGGTCATATTCAACATCGCGTGAAATGCCGATCAGAATCCAGCGCATCCAGAACTGGAAAATCGCCTTCGCCAGGGCGATGATCAGGAGCAAAATGGCGAAGAAAGCAAGCTTTCGCGAGGTAACTCCGGTGGTCAGAGCGTCAAAGACGTCTTTGATGACCAGGGGAACCATGACGCCGACAACCTGGGTAAGGATGAGGGCAGTAAAGCCGATAATATAACCCTTCTTGTACTTGGCCAGATACGGCAAAAGGGGTCGCAGAGGGTTTCGCATGGTTGCCTATGCTTATGGGGGCCGAAGTCAGGCAGCGGGCGTCGTTTCGCCCGGAGAAATTCTGATTATAGCTGAACCCCGCTGTGGCCTGCCAGCCCCTGGACGAACCCCACGGGGACGGGTCAACCCTGAATTTTCGGGACCATCGGTGGCCGCGCATCTGGCTGATGCGGTCCGCCGTATGCGGTTTCAGGTTGACCTTGCAGGAGAGCCTACGTAAAATCTGCCTGTGATGTTTCACTGCAGGAGGGAAGCCAGAATGAGAGGGGCCAAAGGCAGGTAACGTTTGAAGAACGGTAAACTCCTGTTGCTCATCCTGTCTGTCGTAATTGCTCTGGGCTCGTGCAGTTCCGGCAGGAAGCAGGGTGCGGTTTCGCCGCCAACGTCGGTCGCCCCACCCCCGGCAATTCTTCCCGTCCGCCCTCAAGCTCCTGTCGCGACAATTGTCAAGACCAAGCCTCCCGATCCGCAAACTGTCCTGATTTCCGAAGTGGAAGAAATCTACAGCGAGGGCATGAAGGAATATCACGCTGGGAACCTCGAAGAGGCCAGGCAGGACTTTGACAAGGCATTGAGCCGGTTGCTCGAGTCCGGAATGGACCTCCAGAACAGCAGCCAGCTTAAGTCTGAGTTCGACAAGCTGGTAGAAACGACCTATGGGCTTGAGGCCTCAGCTTCGGCAAACGGCGAGGCCCTGGGCCAGCATGATTATGAACCTCCGCCGATCGAGTCCTTTGCCGGGCTTACTTTCCCGGTCGATCCGAACGTCCGGCAGCGTGCTGAACGTGAACTGATTTCAGTGCGATCAGACCTTCCGCTGGTCACAAACGATTACGTGGCCGGTTTCCTCACCTACTTCCAGAACGGAGGGCAGGGCTACATCGAAAAAATCCTATCCAGAGTGGGGATGTATCAGCCGATGATCAGCAGGACCCTTCGAAAATACGGGCTGCCTCAGGACCTGATCTACATGGCCGCCGGGGAAAGCGGTTTCAGCCCGCTCGCCGTCTCCAGCGCGGGCGCCACGGGGATGTGGCAATTCATGGCGGCACGGGCGCGGGATTATGGGCTCAAAATGAATCAGTACCAGGACCAGCGCGAAGATCCCCTGAAATCGACCGACGCAGCGGCCCGTCACCTGCGGGACCTTTATCAGGAGTTCGGTGACTGGTATCTGGCCATGGCGGCTTATGACGCGGGGCCCGGCGCCATCCAGAAGGCCATCGAGCGAACCGGGTATGCCAACTTCTGGAAACTGCGGGAACTGCACGCCCTGCCCCTGGAGACTCAGAATTACGTGCCGATCTTTATCGCAACCGCCCTCATCGCCAAGGACCCTCGTGCTTACGGGTTTGAGGTCCAGCCCGATCCGCCCATGGATCCTGACCAGGTGACCGTGAGTGTTCCCACTGACCTTCGGCTTGTGGCTGAACTGATCGATCAGCCTTCCAAAGAGTTGGAACGCCTTAACCCGAGCCTTCTGACCTGGGCAACCCCCCTCGACGAGAGCCCGTTTGTGATTAATCTACCGCACGGAACCAAAGAGTTGTATGACAAACGAATAGCCGACGTGCCGCCCGAAAAGCGGGTGGCGTGGAGAGCTGTGAAGGTGGAGCAGGCGGACACGCTGGAGGCAATAGCGAGCAAATATCGCATCACCAGGGCCGAACTCGCGCGAGCCAACCATCTTGATGGCGGAGATGGTCCGGAAGTTGGCGCCTACCTCATCCTGCCTCTGCCTCCGGGACGCGAGCCTGCTTACCGCCGTGGCCGCTATTACCGCTATCGCATACGGCAGGGCGATACGCTTGGCGGCATTGCCCGCCGCTTTCATGTCACCGTTGCAAGCCTCCGCACCTGGAACCACCTGCGTGGCTCGCGAATCATTGCCGGTAGGACCTTGCATGTATTTGCCCATGGCGGACCCGCCCCGGAGACCTCGGGCGAATACCGAGCGGAGGTGCGCGAGGGCGTTGAAACCTACCGGATTCGGAGGGGCGACACCCTCGGAGATATCGCCCGGCGCTTTCATGTAAGCATCGAAAACCTTCGCCGCTGGAACAACTTACGAGGATCCACCCTTGTCGAGGGACAAACCCTCAAAGTTGGCCGTGGGGGCCGCAGTAAGAACGCCGCCTCAAACCGGCCTGTCGGCGACAATCAGGACAGCCGTGCCTCTGTTCTTCATTATCGAATCCGTAAAGGTGATACTCTTGGCGTCATAGCAGATCATTTCAATGTGACGGTCGCGCAAATCCGTGAATGGAACCACCTGGATAGCTCCCTCATCGCGCCCGGGCAGATTTTAGCCCTCTACGGGGCTTCGGAGTGATCTCGGCGCGGTCATTACGATGATCCCTCTTGACAGCGTTTGTCCGGTGGTATACATCTTGGCCAAGAGAACTTTTGTTTACGGTGCATTGCGCGCATCAGGTTGGGTGTGGTTTCTGACGGGAGATGACGCTAAGAGGAGGATTTCATGCGGTTCGACGACGAAGCAAATGAGCCCGGCGAAGAGTTGGAAGAGTACGGAGATGAAGTCTCTTCGGACTACGAAAAAGAATCGGAGGAAGAGGGTGCAGGGAGCGACCTCGACGACCTCGACGAGGAAATAACCTACGAATCCGAGGATGTAGAGGTTGGTTCCGCGGGGGTGGAAGCTCCACCGGCTCCGGCCCCCGCCGCGCCTGCTCCCGCCAAGGCGCCGGAGCCTGCCCGTCCCAGGGTGAGGGAGAGAAAGCCGACGCCAACGCCAAAACCGAAGGCAAAACCAAAAGCAAAGCCAAAGGCAAAACCAAAAGCAAAACCCAAGAAGAGGGCGAAGCCCAGGAAATCCAGCAAGCCTAAGAAGGTCTCAAAAACCAAGAGATCTGCGCAGCCCAAACGGCCTTCGAAATCCAAGGGGGCCAAAAAACAGGCCGGCAGGAAAAAGGCGAAGCGCCGGGGTTGATTGTATTGGCGCTGGATCAACGTTTGAAACGGCTGCAACGGGTGGCAGGGAGTATGTCGGGCTGGCTTGCCGCTGCACTTGAGGGGCGAATTTCCTGCCCGATGCGTGTATCGGCGGATTGTGCTGGGAGGACGAATCCGGGAAGTGAAAATGCCTTCCCAAACGTGCCGTGAATCTACAGAAGGGGGCTTGACACTTTCCAGGGATGCCTGACGGTCCCGGCAATTTCGGTACTGGAATCAACTCCGAGGGAGTTGCGCTTACCTCGCCTCAGTCCCTGCAATCCGGACTCAATGAATCCTTTGAGGCCCGGAACGTCGTGGCAGTGGAATGCATCCGCCGGATGCGGGGTGGTTCGCAGCCGTTCCTGATGGGTTGCGATGACGGCCAGACCTACGTTGTTAAGTTCAGGAACAATCCCCAGCACATCAGGATTCTCGCCAACGAGATGTTAGCCGGCCGACTGGCTGCCCTCATAGGTTTGCCGGTCCCTGGCACGGCGTTCGTCCAGGTTTCGCAGAATCTCATTTCCGGAACTCCACTGCTGAGGTTCCAGACGGCGGGCCGCGAAGAGCCGTGCGTCGCGGGAGTGCACTTTGGCTCCAGGTTCCCAGGCGCTCCCAGCCAAACACTGGTGGTGGATTTTCTTCCTGACCGGCTGCTGCGCCGGGTTTCGAGCCTGGCATCTGTTTTTCTGGGCGCGTACGTGCTGGACAAGTGGACGTGCAACTGCGACGGTCGCCAGGTGATCTTCTATCGGGCCGTGGACGAGCAGGGAAGCCGTTATTCCGCCACGCTCATCGATCAGGGATTCTGCTTTAACGACGGCGAATGGAACTTCCCGGACAGCCCCATCCGGAGCCTTTATCCGAGGCGTTTGGTGTACGAGAGTGTCCGGGGATTCCAGTCGTTTGAGCCGTACTTGTCTCGGATTGAAAACATCGGGACGGCGGAACTCGACGAGTGCCTTCACGGGGTCCCTCGTGAGTGGTGCGGTGACGAGCCGGACCGGATTTCACGTCTTAAGGACCTGCTCTACGAGCGTCGCCGCCGAGTGCGGCAGTTGATCGTTGATGCGAAGCAATGCTCTTTGAAGCCTTTCCCAAATTGGGAATAGACCATAGTCGGGGCCCTGTGGCCCGGGTGTTGGCATGTCTGATGCTGTAAAACCCAAAGAGTGTTCGCTCTACGTGGTGCAATATGTGCCCGACATTGTGCGCGGCGAGTTCCTGAATATCGGCTTGTTCCTGTTCAGTCCCCAGGAGAATTATCTGGGTTGTCTGTTCACGGACGATTTCCGCCGCGTGAAACGCTTCCATCCTCAGGCTGACATGGAGTTCCTGCGGGAACTGCAGCAGGATTTTGAGCAGCAGATCGACGAGCATAGCGACGAGTTGGACTCCTACCTCCGCTGGATGGAACGATCTTTTTCGAATATGGTCCAGATCGCTCCTGCAAGGGCTTGTTTGCTCCATGACCCGGCGACTGAAATTCAGGGCCTTTTCAACCGCTATGTTGGCGCCCGGCTTGCAGGCCCCCTTCCGGTCGATACGCGAGTGCGAATCAAACAGCGGCTGCGGCTCGCGTTTGTACATGCAGGGTTGTGGGGCCGGCCTGAGATGGAGAGGAATATTGGGGCCGCGCGCTGGACCCAACCTAATGATCCTTTCACTTTTGATTTTGGGTATCGTCCGGTTGAAGCAGAACGGAAGCCGAATGGCCACATGAAGTTTGTTCACGCGGTGTCACTCCAGAGGGACGTCGAGCTTGCCAAGGTGCTGGTTTACACCATGGACCACGTCCGCCGCAGCGAACCGGCCGAGCTGACCGCAGTGGTCGAGCGTATGGCAGGAAAAGAGGATGAAGCGGCTGCTGTTTCACAGAGCATTCTCACGGAGGCCGGCATTTCCATCCAGCCGCTTGAGTATGCCGACTTGTACGCCCAGTCAATCCGTGCCGAGTTGGCTCTTTAGGGCCGCGGGCTGACGATGCCCATGTCGCTCTGCGTTGAATGTTACGCCGGTTACAAGGCTGACGAACGGCCGCTCCGTTTCCGTTTCCGCGAAAGCGGCGCACCGAGCCTTGAGGTGGTGGAAGTCCTCGATCAATGGCACGGGGTAGGATACCGCTGCTTTAAGGTTCTTGCCGACGATGGGAATACTTACATTCTGCGCCACAACGAAAACGCGGATGAGTGGGTCCTCGATTCATTCCGCCGGGCAGGCCATTGATTGCACTTCCAGCCCTTCCATGACAATCTTTGCGGCTCATGGTTAAATAATTTGGCATGAGGCTTCCTATCGAGCCAGAAACCTTCCGGAGATTCCTCCACCACCATGCGCAAGGGTGAGTTCATCATTTCGACGATGCTCGCGGCCCTGGCGTTCCTTGTCGTTCTAGGTCTCCAGCGTGATTGGAGACCGTCCAGCCTGGAGGACGCGGCAACCTCCGCCGAGTGGTACGTTCTAGGCAAGGCCGGAATGCACGGTGAGTACCCCGACATTCCCGGCTTTCAGCGCATCAGCGCGTTTCCCCTCGATCGGCAATACCGCGCCGCCCTTTATCGATCGAACTCAGTGTCACTGGGATTTGCGCCAGGGCGACTGGTGGTCTACAACGCCGCTAACCAGGTTGCCTATCAAGTGGACACTCTCGAAGGCGCACGGGAACCGTGGACGGCACTGTATGATTTTGCCGGGCGGCAGGGTCTGCCGGTTGCAAACAGCCGGCCTCGGCCGGTGTATCTTCGCGACCTCACGGGTGATCGCAAACCCGATCTGGTGATCGGCCTTTATTCCGGGGGCAACCGCTGCTGTACCACCGTCAATGTTGTGCAGGTTGACAAGGACGCGCTTAAGATTATCGGCCACATTGACGGTTTGAAAGGGTGGCCGTTTGAAGGTCTGGAGATTCGCAGGATTGGGCCAGGCCCTGCCCGGGAGCTGGTGGTGCACCGGCCTCAAGTGACGGCATGTGGACCGGCCGAGGACGCCGCTGATGTGATCTCCGTCTATTCCTTTTCGGGTGGTCAGTACGTGGACGACACCGTGAAATTCGAGGATTTCTTGCAGGCTATTCTCAAGGACAACCTCACTAAATGGTCCCGCGAAAAAGAGCCCGCGCTGGGTCTGCTTCAAACCATTACTGCGCAGTATGCCGAGTTGCGCCAGCCCGACCGTGCCAAGGCCTTCTTCTCGCAGAATCTCAGCCGCTTCTTACCCGGAATGGCGCAGCAGGGGTTTGACGGTACGGACTGCCGGGACGATTTGAACAGTCTTGTTGCCCGCCTGGCGAATCCGGAATCCCAATAAGCTTGAACGCAGGATTTTGCCGGGTTTCGGGATGCTACAGGAGAGGTTCCTGCCAGGTTTCGAGGCAATTCTTCAGATGCGCCATAAACTGGTCTGCGACGGCTCCATCGATGGTTCTGTGGTCGAACGTCAGCATCAAATACGCCATCGAGCGGATTGCAATCGCATCATCGCGGATGACCGGCCGCTTCTCGATCACTCCGACGCCCAGAATGGCAACCTGTGGCTGGTTGATGATCGGCGTTCCGAATAGGCTGCCGAAAACGCCGGGATTCGTGATGGTGAAGGTGCCTTCCTGCACCTCATCCACGTTCAGGTGCTTTGAGCGGGCGCGGCTGGCAAGATCATGAACGGCGCGGGCCATTCCCGCGAAGTCCTTGTCTCCAGCATTTTTGATGACCGGGACAACGAGCCCGGTTTCCAGCGCCACGGCTATTCCCAGGTTGATGGCCTGCTTGTAAATGATGTTTGTGTTCTCGACCGACGAGTTAAAAATCGGGAACTGCTTGATGGCCAGGACGGCGGCGCGAGCAATAAACGGAGTGTAAGTCAGCTTCAGTCCCTGGGTCCGCTCAAATTCGTCAGCCATCCGCTCACGGGTGTGCGCGACCCGCGTCATGTCCACCTCAAACACCGTCGTTACATGCGCAGAAATCTTCTTGCTGGCGACCATGTGTTCGGCAATCAGGCGGCGCTGGGGAGTCATGGCTGCCACCCAGGTTGGGCCGTTGAATGAGATAGCCGGTTCGGACGGGGCGGCTGGCTTCTGCGGCGCCGCCGGCACGGCAGTCCGCATTCCGGCAGCAGCGGGCGTGCGCCCCTCAAGGAATTTGATGATGTCTTTTTTGCTGATTCTGCGTCCCAGTCCAGTTCCTTTTACTAACGAGAGATCCACGTTATGCTCGCGCGCAATCCGTCGGACAAGAGGGGAGGAGCGGAGCTTTTCCGCTGTCCGGACCGAGGCGGGCTGGGCTACCGCGGCGGCCGGGGAAACTCTCGCCGGCGCCGGAGCGGAGCGGGCCTCTGACGAGGGCTTGGCCGGCCCTTCCGAAATTTCCGGCACAGCCTTTCCAGATTCCGCCGCGCCTTGCCCATCGATAATGGCAACGACGGTGTTGACCGCTACCGTTTCGTTTTCTGAAGCCAGGATCCTGGCGAGTATTCCTGCGGCGGGCGAGGGGATTTCAGCGTCTACCTTGTCCGTGGTGATTTCAAACAGAGGCTCGTCGCGCTCGACATGATCACCTGGCTTCTTCAGCCATTTAATGATCGTTCCTTCGGCGACGCTCTCCCCCATCTGGGGCATCACAACATTGGTCGGCATCACGGTCCCCGCGGCAAAATTACGTTTACGCAGCTGCTCGATCGCTTTAATAGGCTGCAAGCTGCCGCGCTGCATCTGCGATCTTCTGGACGTTGGGCAGGAAAAACTCTTCGAGCGGCGGCGAAAACGGAACTGGCGTATCCGGCGCTGTAACCCGCACGATCGGGCCATCCAGATCCTCGAAGGCCTTCTCAGCGATCACCGCTGCAAGCTCTCCTGCGAGACCGCCAATCCGCGTGTCTTCATGCAGCAAAATCACCTTGCTGCATTTGCGCACACTGGACAGCACGCACTGCTCATCGTACGGCAACAGCGTTCGGAGGTCAACGACCTCAAGCGAGATACCTTCCTTGGCAAGCGATTCCGCCGCCTCCAGCGCCGTCCATACCATGGCTCCGTAAGTGATGAGCGCAATGTCGCTGCCTTCTCTGCGAACGGCCGCCTTACCCAGGGGCACCACGAAATCCTGCGCGGGCACATCCTCCTTGGTCCGCCGGTAAAGATACTTGTGTTCGTAAAAGATGACAGGATTATTGTCGCGGATGGATGCCTTGATCAGACCTTTGGCGTCGTATGCTGTGGAGGGAGCCACTACTTTCAGTCCCGGTACGTGTACGAACCACATTTCATTTGACTGAGAGTGGAATGGGCCACCGTGTACGCCGGCACCCGCAGGTCCTCGAATCACCATCGGCACGGCCGCTCCCCACCGGTAGTGGATCTTGGCCGCCATGTTCACAATCTGGTCAAACCCGCAGGAGATGAAATCCATAAACTGCATCTCCGCCACAGGACGCATCCCCATCAGGGCCGCGCCAATGGCAGCGCCTACGATGGCCGATTCAGAGATGGGCGTGTCGACGACGCGGTCCTCGCCGAACTGTTCCAGCATTCCAGCCGTCACCTTGAACGCCCCGCCGTAGACCCCAATATCCTCACCCAGCAGGAATACTGAGGGATCGCGCTCCATCTCTTCCCAGATGCCCTGTCGAATTGCTTCAAGATAAGTCAACTGCGCCATGGATTTGTGTATTTATTCAACAGGCGTGTTTTTCCACCAGCAACCGTCATCGCAGTAGACGCCTTCCAGTGTGTCTGCGCCTTCCGGGAAGGGACTGGCTTCAGCGAAGGCGACAGCATCATCGACCTGCTTTTTTACGTCTGCATCCACATCGTCGACCTGTTTTTTGTTCAGGACTTTTTTTGCCAACAGAAGTTTTTCCAGTCGCAGAATGGGGTCCTTTTTCTTCCATTTTGCGAACAGCTCCCGGGGCACGTATTCCGCTGCGTCATGGGCGGAATGGCCCGTCATCCTGAACGTCTTGCATTCAATAAAGCTGGGGCCGTCCCCCGAGCGAGCTCGCCGGAGGGCTTTCTCGACCGTGGAATAAACCGCCAGCACATCGTTGCCGTCCACTTTGACGCCCGGCATGCCGTAAGCTGCTCCGCGCACGGCAAGGTCCTTAACGGCATACTGTTTTTCGGTCGGAGTCGAATACGCATAGGAATTGTTGTTGCAGATGAAGATGATGGGAAGCTTCATGACGGCGGCCATATTCATGGCCTCGTGGACATCGCCCCGGCTGCTGGTTCCTTCGCCGAAGTGGACGAGCGCCACATTCCCCCTTTTGCGCCACTTCAAAACCATGCCCACACCGCAAGCCACCGGGCAAGTATCACCGAGGTGCGAGATGATGGGAATAACTCCTCGGCTCATGTCACCGATGTGGAGAGTATTGTCCCGTCCGTGGCAAGGGCCGTTGCTTCGCGCCATCCAGTTGCAGAAAATTTCCCGGAGTGAAAAACCACGGATGAGAAACGAAGAGAAATCCCGGTGGCTGGGCAACACAACGTCGCCGTCGAAGAGCTGGATGGCCGAGCCGACGCCAATCGCTTCCTGGCCCCGGCCGACGTAGACGCCACCGACAATTTTCCCCTGGCGGTAAAGCACCTGTTCAATTCGCGCCTCGGCCTCGCGAGTGAGCTTCAAATAGTAGAGCATTCGCTCCAGCGTTTGCGCGCCAGGGACGGGGGCCTTTGTGTGGCTCTTGGTGGATGGGGCTTGGGCCATATCGCGCCAATGGGACTAACAATAGATTGGCCTTACGGATGAACCGGACTTGCTGGCCGTGCGGTTATGGACGTCTGCTCGGGCCTCCGGATCTCAAATCTGAAAACCTCGCCAAATTGCCGGATGACATTTTCAATCACAACATCCATGGAAACGGGTCCGCCCAGGAGTTTCTGGAGCGAGGTCACTCCCTTGCCTTCGAGGCCGCAGGGCACAATCCAGTCGAAAAACCGCAGGTCCGTGTTGACATTGAAAGCAAAACCGTGGGACGTAACCCAGCGCGACACGTGAACACCCATTGCGACCAGCTTTTCATTCCCAATCCAAACTCCACGGGCGCCGTCAATCCGTCTGGCCTTTATTCCAAATTCTCCGGCCACGCGAATAAAGACTTCTTCGAGCGAATGCATGTACCAGGCAAGGTCCCGCCTGTGGCGGGTGAGGTCAAGGATGGGGTAGCCGACAAGCTGGCCAGGTCCGTGGAAAGTGACATCGCCTCCCCGGTCGGTTTCAAATATCCCGGCGCCCAGATGGCGCAAGCGCTCTGTAGAAAAGAGAATGTTTTTGCGGTCGGTGTTACGCCCCAGCGTGTAAACGGGAGGATGTTGCAGCAGAAGGAGCGTGTCGGCAATATCGCCCGCCTTTCGTGCACTAACTCGCTGCTGCTGGAGGAGTAGGCCGTCCTCGTAATCGACGACTCCCGGTAATTCGACCTGGCAGAGCATGTTGCGCGTTGAGCATCGCCTCGCCGGCTGAGCAACGGTGCGCATGTGCCTTCCGGCGAGATGACGGTCCCCAACTAAATGTGGATTGCCATCCCGTGCACCGCATGGGCGGCTTCAGGAACTGCTTCCGTGAGCGTCGGATGGGGATGGATGGTGCGCTCCAGATCCTCGACCGTCCCTTCCAGGCGCATCACGACCACAGCCTCGGCGATCATTTCGGTGACGCGAGGCCCGATCATATGCACACCCAGGATTTCGCCGTAACGCTCGTCGCTGACGATTTTGATAAAGCCTTCCAGCATGCCTAGAATAGTGGCCTTGCTGTTTCCCACAAAGGGAAACTTTCCCACCTTTACGTTGTAGCCGGCATCGCGGGCCTGGCGTTCAGTGAGTCCCGTGCTGGCGATTTCCGGCTCGCAATATGTGCAATTCGGAATCTGATGATAGTTGATGGGCTCGACGGGTTTTCCCGCGGCATGGGTCACAGCTACAATTCCTTCCATCGACCCCACGTGGGCCAACAGGGGACTTCCGGCGACAATATCTCCAATCGCATAAACCCCGGGCTCATCCGTTCGCATGTAGGGATCGACCTTAACGAACCCGCGCTCCAGCCTGATGCGCGTCTTTTCGATGCCAATCCCCTGGGTGTTTGGCGAACGGCCCACGGCCACCAGGCACGTCTCTGCCTCAAGCTTTTGGGCTTTGCCCTGGGCGTCGGTAAAATCAATCGCAACGCCTTGCGCTGTTTTTGAAACTTTCTCCACCTTCGCCTGGGTGTGAACCACAATGCCCTGTTTCTTGAAAGATTTCTCAAGGGTTGCCGAGACCTCTTCGTCTTCGAGAGGAACAATGCGCGGCAGCATCTCGATGATGGTAACGTCGGTTCCAAACCGCTTGAAGATGGATCCAAATTCGACTCCCACCGCACCCGAACCGATGATGACCATCGACTTGGGGAGCTTCTTCAGGCTCAAAATTTCCTTGTTGGTCAGGATTGTTTTGGCGTCCGGTTCAAGGCCGGGAAGCATTTTGGCCTCGGAACCCGTAGCCAGGATAATATTCTTCGCCCGGATCTCGCGGGCCTTCTTGTTTGCATCCGTTACGGTGACGCGGCCCGGCCCTGATAATTGCGCGAAGCCCTGCACCATTTCAACCTTGTTTTTCTTCAGCAGGAATTCCACGCCCTTGGCCAGCTTCGTGACCACCTTGTTCTGGCGCGCCTGGACGGCTGCCCAGTCGACAGAGAATTCCTTGCATTCAATGCCGAATTCCTGCGCGTGTTTGAAGTAATCATAAACCTCAGCGTTAAGCAGCAGGTCCTTGGTGGGGATGCACCCGACGTGCAGGCATGTTCCGCCGAATTTATTGTCTCTTTCGATCAGGACCGTTTTCAAGCCCAATTGACCGGACCGAATGCCGGCCACATATCCGCCCGGTCCGCTTCCAATCACTGCAACATCGTAATTCGGCGCTTCTGCCAAATTCGCACCTCCCCAAGGTCTTTATCTTTCAGTCCCACTTCACAAAAATTACAAGGGAAAATCTTACATGATGCTGGACAGGCAGACAAGTTTACGCTCCGCTTCATCTCCCTCTCTTGTCCACTTGAAAATCGGAAATCATGACAGGATTTTACCGTCCAAGATTTACTTTACCATAGCGTGGCGTGGGTCCGGGCCACGCCGAAACGATCGCGGCGCATGGTCTAAGGAGGATTTATTTGCCGCAATGAATCGGCCGGGCATGCAGGCTTGTTCGGGGCCGGCGCCGCGGGATTGTGGCTTCTGTGCACACTGTGATAGGTTCAAGAATCAGGCTGTACTGTCAAGGCATAAAAATCTTTGAAATTACTTCAGGAGGCTGAGTGATGAACTGGACCGCCGAACTTTCCCGCGAGGTCAGCGGACAGGTGCTCCTCGATGACGCGTCGCGCGAAGCCGTATCCACCGATTTCGGGCGCATCATTGTGCGGAAACCAGCCGCGGTGATCCGGCCGGCCTCAAGCCAGGATGTTGCCAACGTCATTAAGTTTGCGGCCAGCAATGGGCTTTCGGTTTCCACGCGCGGCGGCGGCCATTCGCAAACCGGGCAATCGCTTTCCGAGCAAATCGTATTGGACATGTCCTCGCTGAACGAAATTGCGGAGGTCAATCCCGAGAAGGGAACCGTCAACTGCCAGACAGGGCTAAAGTGGCGTGACCTGGTGTATCATCTCGCTCCCCAGCAGTTGTCGCCTCCCGTGCTGACCAACAATCTGGACGTGACCATCGGCGGGACGCTATCCACCGGAGGTTTGGGCGTTGCATCCTGGCGGCACGGAACCCAGGCCGATAATTGCCTCGAGCTTGAAGTGGTTACGGGAGAGGGAGAAATCGTTCGTTGTTCCGCCCAGCAAAACCAGGACCTTTTCGACGCCGTTCGGGCGGGGATGGGCCAGTTTGGCGTCATGACAAGCGCCACCCTTAAGGTCCGTCCGAGCCTGCCACGCTTCCGCTCATATTACCTGCTTTATGACGACATGGCAGTCCTGTTGAAGGACCTGGAAGGCTTGATGACCGACGAAAGGTTCGACTTCCTGGAATCCTGGTGTACACCCTGTCCGCAGGGGTTCAAGCAGGTGGGAGGGACGCGCCAGGCTTTCGCCGAGTGGTTCTTTCCGCTGCATGCCACGATTGAGATTGGCGACGGTTCCAGCGATTCAACCGACGAAAAGCTGGCCGGCCTCAAGTTTTACAAGCACGTCCATACCGAAGAGGGAAACCTGGTGGATTTTTACGCGCGGCTCGACGCCCTGTTCGCCATCTGGAGGCGGGCCGGTTTCTGGGAGTATGCCCATCCCTGGATGGAATGCGTTCTTACCTGGCAGACCACCCCGCTTTATATTGGCCAGGTCCTCCAGAACCTGCCGCCGCAAGCGGTTGCCGGCGGCCACATCTTGCTGTGGCCGGGCCGCGGGAATTCTTCATCAGTTCCTCTGTTCATGCACCCGTCGAGCGAGTACGTGATGGGGTTTGGCATTCTTCCTGCGGTCCCTCCACGCTTTGTTGAGGAAGTACTTCCGCGCCTGAACATGGCTAGCCAGGCGGCCAGCATGATGGGTGGGAAGCGGTACCTTTCAGGGTGGATCGCCTTCGATGCTGCTCAATGGAAGGCACACTACGGTGACAAGTGGACTGACGTGCTGCACATGAAGAAGAAATTTGATCCGCAAGGGGTGTTAAATCCCGGTTTTGTCCGGTACGAATAAGCCGATATTTTGGTGTCTGCTTTTCTTGACACGCGCGAGAGCGGCATGCTAAATTTCTAGTCTTTTGTGTTCACAAATATTCCAATCCGTAGCACTGACTGACATTTATGGGTGAAATCGCGAGCCAGCTTGGACAGCTTCTTGTCCAGTCGATTCCGACGATAATCTTCATCCTTTTTCTCGTGGCGTTTCTCAACCGCCTGTTCTTTAAGCCCCTTTCCCGGACGTTGGATGCGCGTTCGAAAGCTACCAGCGGGGCCCTTGCCGAGGCCCGGGAGCAGGCTGACAGAGCGGATGGAAGATTTGCTGAGTACGAGAAAGCGGTTCTGGAGGCCCGCCAGAAGATTTATCAGCACAGGGAAGGGGTCCGCCGGGACGCATTGAAGCAGAGTGATAGCCGCATCCATGATGCGCGAGCTCGCGCGGACTCAATGGTGAACGACGCTCAAGCCAGCCTGGAAAAAGAGGCGGCGCTGGCCAAGGTCGAGTTGCAGACTGCCGTGGATTCGCTGGCCGCCGAGGTGACTGATGCGCTGTTTGCTCCCCGGCTGTCGCGGAGCGGGCCGGGAGGCGCCCAGGCATGATCCGCATATTGCGTGGAAGCCTTCTTGCCGTGCTTCTCCTTTGCGCATTCCACATCTTTCGGGCGCCCTTGCTGGCCGCCGCTCCTCCAGCCGAACAGGCGGAAGAGGGCGCGACGAGTCATGAACTGCTCTTTGAAGCCATCAACTTTGTTCTGCTTGCCGGCTTTCTGGTCTATCTGTACCGAAAAAGGGGCAGAAGGTTTTTCGGCGAGCGTTCAGATACCATTCGCAGAAGCCTTGAAGAAGGCCGCCAGGCCCTTGAACGATCGCAGGCCAGGCTTGCTGAAGCAGAGAAGAAACTGGCTGGGCTGCAGGTTGAAGTACGGGCGCTAAAGGACCAGGCGGAGGCTGAGATTGCGGGTGAGCAGGAAAGGATGCGGCAGGCCGCGGACGAGGAGGCACACAGAATTGAAGAGTTTGCCAGGACCAGGATCCTTGCCGCAACCAATTCGGCCAAACTGGAACTGAAAGACTACGCCGTGAAGCAGGCGCTAGAACAGGCGCGCGGCAAGATCCAGCAGCGAATGGATGAAGAAAGCCGCAAGAAACTGCTCGATCTTTTCCTTACTGATTTGGGCTCAAAGGCGAAAAGTAATTAGGCGGCGGAGCGGCCTCAAGGTGCGAGCTTCTCCGAGCGGTCCGAAACGGAAGGGTACACAATCATGTCCATGGCGGTTGCCAGCCGGTATGCGCGAGCGTTAGCCGACGCCCTGGGCCCGCGGGGCGACTTTGGGGCGATGCAGAACGAGTTGGAGGATTTTGCCGGCGTCTGGCGGGAGAGCGAGGAACTGCGGGAGGCCCTGGCCAGCCCCACGATTCCGGTTGATCAGAAGCTAAGCGTCCTGGATACTCTGATCCAAAAGCTTGGTCTTTCGGTAACGGCGGGAAACTTCCTGCGGGTCCTGCTGGTCAACTACCGGATGCCACTGCTGGAAGAGGTTTTGAAGGCTTTCCGGAAGGTTGCGAATGACCGGCTCGGAATTGTAGAGGTGCAGGTTTTGTATGCCCAGGACCTGACGCCTGAGGAGAAGGAGGCGCTTCGGGAGAAATTTGCCGAGTTGACCGGCAAGAGCGTGGAAATGAAGTTCCGGCGCGAGGAGAAACTGCTGGGCGGCATTCAGGCCCGCGTCGGCAGCAAGATTTATGACGGTTCCGTCCAGGGTTACCTCGAGCGTCTTGGCGAGCAGTTGATGTCCGCTTAATTCAGGCAAGCAAAAGCATAAAAACATGGCAAAAATTAGACCAAACGAAATTACAGACATTATCCGCGAACAGATCGAAAATTTTGACCGCACGGTGAGCGTTAGTGAAGTGGGCACCGTGATGTCCGTAGGCGACGGCGTGGCGCGCATCCACGGGCTTGAAAACGTCATGGCCACCGAACTGCTTGAACTTCCTCACGGCGTTTCGGGCCTTGCCCTGAACCTGGAAGAAGATCAGGTTAGCGCAGTGTTGCTGGGGGATTACACCAAAATCGAAGAAGGCGATGTTGTGAAGCGGACCAAGCGCATCATGTCGGTGCCCGTGGGCGAGGCGCTCATAGGCCGCGTTGTCAACGCTCTCGGGCAGCCCACCGACGGCAAAGGCCCAGTTGCCACGACGGAATTCAATCCTCTGGAGACACTCGCGCCGGGCGTGGTTGACCGCCAGCCAGTCCGGGAGCCTCTGCAGACGGGTTTAAAGGGCATCGATACGATGATCCCCATCGGCCGCGGGCAGCGCGAATTGATCATCGGCGACCGGCAGACCGGCAAGACGGCTGTTGCGATCGATACGATACTCAATCAGCGCGGCGGGGACGTTATCTGCATCTACGTTGCGATCGGGCAGAAACGCTCGACGATTGCCCAGGTGATGAAGACCCTTGAGCAGTACGACGCCATGAAATACTCGATTGTGGTTGAGGCAAGTTCCACCGACCCGGCGCCCATGCAATACCTTGCCCCGTACTCCGGCTGCGCCATCGGCGAATATTTCCGCGACCGAGGCCGTCACGCGCTGCTGATCTACGACGACCTTTCCAAGCACGCCGTGGCCTATCGTGAAATTTCGCTGTTGCTGCGCCGTCCTCCAGGCCGCGAGGCCTATCCCGGCGACGTTTTTTACCTCCATTCGCGGCTTCTCGAGCGGGCCGCCAAATTGAACCAGAAGCTGGGTGGCGGCTCTCTCACCGCCTTGCCGATTATTGAAACGCAGGCGGGCGACATTTCGGCTTACATTCCGACCAACGTCATCTCGATCACGGACGGCCAGATCTATCTTGAAACGGACCTGTTCAACAGCGGCATTCGTCCCGCCATCAACGTGGGACTATCGGTCTCCCGCGTGGGCGGCAATGCGCAGATCAAGGCCATGAAGCAGGTGGCCGGAACGTTGAGGCTTGACCTCGCGCAATACCGGGCTTTGGCGGCTTTTGCGCAGTTCGCCAGTGATCTCGATCGGGCGTCCCAGGCGCAACTCCGCCGCGGCCAGCGTCTGACCGAGGTCCTCAAACAGGATCAGTACCAGCCTTTAGCGGTCGAGAAGCAGATCCTCATTGTACTTGCCGGCACGCTGGGTTTTCTTGATGACCTGGAAGTGGAAGAATGCCGGGCCTTTGAAGCCGGACTCTACCAGTTCATGGATTCTTCCGCCCCGCAAATTGGAAGGAAGATTCTCGAAAAGAAACAGATCGACGATTCCCTGCGTGCGGAAATCAAGGGCATGCTGGACGAGTACAAGCAGAAGTTCAAGGCAGAGCTCCAAGCCGCAAAAGTGTAATTGTGAGGCAAAAGGCAATTGGCAACCCTACGAGACATCCGCCGCCGCATCGGCTCGGTTCGAAACACAAAGCAGATTACGCGGGCCATGAAGGTTGTGGCGGCATCGAGGCTGCGCCGGTCGCAAGAGCGCATCTTTAACGCACGCCCATACGCCCGGCAGATGACGGCAATGCTGGAAAGCGTGGCCGCCCGGCTGGACGAACGGCGGCACCCTCTGCTGGCGCGCAGACCTGAGCGGAAGGTCCTCCTGGTTGTTGTAACGGCTGACCGCGGATTGTGCGGCGCCTTTAACGCCAACGTCATTCGCGCCTCCCAGATTCACGCCCACGAACTCGGGCCGGATAAGGTGTCGCTGGTGGCCGTTGGGCGCAAGGGTCGTGACCATTTCCGCAAACGGCCGGTCACTATCGTGGCGGAGTATGTCAACATTTTCCGGCAGCTCGAGTTCTCTCACGCCAAAGAGCTTGCGGACAAGATCATCGAGCTTTACACCAGCGAGCAGGTTGACGCGGTTGACCTTGTCTACAACGAATTCAAATCCACCATGGTCCAGAACGTAAAGGTTGAACGCTTTCTTCCCATCGAACCGCTCGTTGCGACTCAGGGTGAATATTACGCGGACTACATCTATGAGCAGCCGCCGGCCGAAATCTTGAATGCGCTCCTGCCGCGCTATGTTGAGGTCCAGGTGTTCAGGGCCTTGCTGGAATCCCAGGCGGCCGAGAATGCGGCGCGAATGACGGCGATGGATGCCGCCACCAACAATGCGGACGATCTGATCGAATCGCTCCGGCTGAAACTGAACCGCTTGCGCCAGGCCGGTATTACCAAGGAGATCATTGAGGTCGTGAGCGGGGCGCAGGCGTTGGAGTATTAAGACACGGGCGCAACCTGTCGAACGGTGAATTGAGTTCTGGAAGGACCGGCAGGCGCCAAAGGGAGAATCATGTCGCAGGAAAATAAAGGGAAAGTTGTGGAAGTCATCGGGCCGGTCGTAGTAGCCGCTTTTGAAGAGGCCGAACTTCCTCCCATTTACAACGCCCTTCGAGTTGTGTCGGATGGTTTTGATGTTCCCCAGCCCATTAACGTCGTGATCGAAGTTGAACAGCATCTGGGTGAGGGCAGGGTAAAATGCGTGGCCATGGCCCCTACGGACGGCATGGTGAGGGGGATGACAGTCCGCGATACCGGACATCCGATTATGACCCCCGTGGGCAAAGCCACGCTGGGACGCGTGATGAATGTCATCGGAGAGCCGGTGGACAACCTGGGGCCAATCAACGCCGAGACGACTTTCCCGATCCATCGCCACGCTCCGGCGCTGGAGGACCAGAACACTGAGTTCGAAATGTTCGAGACGGGTCTCAAGGTCGTGGACCTGCTGGAGCCCTACTTGAAAGGCGGTAAGACCGGCCTTTTCGGCGGCGCCGGCGTGGGCAAGACCGTCATCATCATGGAGCTGATCAACAATGTGGCCATGAAGCACGGAGGAGTTTCCGTCTTCGCCGGTGTCGGAGAGCGTACGCGCGAGGGCAACGACCTTTTGTTGGAGATGACGGAGTCGGGCGTCATCCATCCTGGTGATCCTTCGAGGTCGAAGGCGGCGCTGATCTATGGCCAGATGACTGAGCCTCCCGGCGCGCGGCTCCGCGTCGGATTGACCGGCCTGACGGTGGCGGAATATTTCCGCGATGTCGCCGGCCAGGACGTGCTGCTCTTTATCGACAACATCTTCCGCTTCACGCAAGCCGGCTCCGAGGTGTCCGCTCTGCTGGGCCGCATGCCCTCCGCGGTGGGTTACCAGCCGAACCTTTCCACCGAAATGGGCGAACTGCAGGAGCGTATCACGTCGACCAAGAAGGGCTCCATCACCTCCGTGCAGGCCATCTATGTTCCCGCAGACGATTTGACAGACCCCGCGCCGGCAACGGCCTTTTCGCATCTGGATTCGACCACCGTGCTTTCGCGACAACTGACTGAGATCGGCATTTACCCCGCCGTGGATCCGCTGGAGTCCACTTCGAGAATTCTTGATCCTCGCGTCCTGGGCCAGGAACATTACGATGTGGCGCGTTCTGTGAAGGTGATTCTTCAGAAATACAAAGACCTTCAGGACATCATTGCCATTCTGGGCATGGACGAACTTTCCGAAGAAGACAAGCTGACTGTCGCGCGCGCCCGCAAGATCCAGCGGTTCCTGTCGCAGCCTTTTTTTGTCGCGCAGCAGTTCACCGGACTCGAGGGCAGGTACGTCAAGCTGGAGGATACGATTCGCGGGTTTAAGGAAGTCGTTGAGGGTAAACACGACGACATCCCGGAGCAGGCCTTCTACATGGTCGGAACTCTCGAGGAGGCCCTCGAAAAAGCGGAGAGGCTTAAGGCGGAGTAAGAGCGAACCTCGCTCCTGAGGCCGGGTTCTCCGCGGCTACCTGTTATGGCAGATTTCCTTCCGATGCACATCCAGTTGCAGATTGTCACTCCGGACCGCCAGATTGCGGATGCCGAAGTGGAAGCAGTTTCGATTCCGGGAAAAGAGGGTTATCTCGGGGTCCTTCCGGGCCACGCTCCGCTCCTGACGGAACTTCGGAATGGGACGCTCGAGTACCAGCAGAACGGAAAAAAATACTACGTGGCCGTTCACTGGGGCTTTGCCGAGGTCCTGCCGGAGCGCGTGATCGTTCTGGCAGAGCTGGCGGAGCGCGCAGAGGATATTGATGTTCGGCGGGCTGAATCCAAGCGGCAGAGCGTCGAAGAGTATCTGAAGTCGCATACCGGGTCCGACCCTGAAATCGAGAGGGCCCGCGACGATCTGCGCCGGGCCATCTCCCGCCTCGAGACCGCCCACCACGCACGGGGCTGATCTCTTGCCACCTTTCCCTTTCGATTCATGCCGCTAAGCTGGCAGCCACTTTGCTTCAGCCTGCGAGGCGGATCGAGAGAGTCTGAATCAGCGGCGTGGCCGGCGTTGCCGCGCTTCCTTCGGCTGAAAGAATATGGCTCGAAAAATCCGGATGTACACAACCCGATGGTGTCCTGACTGCTGGCGTGCCAAGCAGTTTCTCAAGCGGCACGGCCTGGAATTCGAAGAGATTAATATCGAGGAAGTTCCCGATGCCGCCAAGTTCATCATGAGCGTCAACGGCGGCAGGCGGCAGGTACCTACTTTTGAAATGGAGGGGCGCATCTTTAACTGTTCCCCATTTGACCCTTCTTCGCTGAGGCGCGAACTCGAAATCGCCGTAGAGTGACGGCGCCCGCAAGCCCGGCCTGGTTACGGAATCTCTTTTGTGCAGGTCCGGGAGTCCTGACCCCACGCTGCCGCTTTGCCCCCCGATTCTGGTCATTGCCCGCGAAGGGGAACGCCGCTTGAAAGAAATTCGGGTTCGCCTTGCTCTGGCGGTTTGAAACTGCTATCTTGGGGTTGTAGTGGATACGATACGCTCCATTGGCGTAGCAATCGACCAGACGGCTCCCGTTATCAGTGACGAAGCCGCGCTCGTCGCGGAGTTGAAGGCGGGTTCTGAGGAGGCGTTTGCCTACCTCCTGGCTATTTATCAGAACCCTTTGTTTAACTTGATATCCCACATGGTGGCTGAGCAGGGTGAAGCCGCCGATGTTCTCCAGAACGTTCTCCTTAAAATTCTCCGGGGCATCCGGCAGTTCAACGGCAGAAGCAGCCTGAAAACCTGGATTTACCGCATTGCCGTGCACGAGGCGTCGAACCATCGCCGTAGCTGGCGCCGGCGCCTGCTCCACGAGCCTTTCTCCATGGACGACGACACCTTACATCTGAGCGTGAAGTCGCCGATATACAGGGGTGGGCGCGAGACGCCCTACAGCGTATACGAAAAGGCAGAGTGCCAGGCAGAGGTCAAACGCGCTCTGGCGGACCTCGCCGAACCTTACCGTGCGGTTGTGGTGCTGCGAGAAATTGAAGGGCTCAGCTACGATGAAATTGCGGAGGTACTTGGGGTTGCCGAAGGGACCGTCAAGTCCCGTTTACGACGGGGGCGGGAGACACTGAAGCGCAGACTTGCCGCCCGATTGAGCAGGTCCATATGATCTTCGAAACTTGCTCGGAAATTCGCGACCATTTTTCAGAGTACATTGACGGGGTGTGCGCGGCGGAAGCCATCCACTCGATCCGCTACCATCTTTCGCACTGTGTTCCCTGCACATCGGAACTGGAGCGGTACGAGGCCCTCCAGACGGAGTTGCAATGCTTGTCCCGTCAGCAGGTTTCGCCCGATCTGGCCCTGCGCCTGCGAGTAAAGGTGTCACAGGAATTGCACCGCAACGTTTTCCAGCGCGTTCGAGTGCACCTTGAGAATATTTTTCGGCCCGTTTTATTCCCTTCGGTGGCGGGATCCGTGCTGGCCCTGATTTGCATCGCTCTGATGCTCGGCTCGGAAGCGCCCCAGGCAAGCAGCGTGCCTGACATCCCCTTTGTAACGCCGCCTCGCGTTCAGGTGCTGCCGCCAGTCGACCTGGACGCGGGGGCGCAGCCGCTGGTCCTGGTGACGTATGTCAACGCCCAGGGCCGGGTTACAAATTACAAAATCATCTCCGGCCAGCAGACCCCCGGAGTGATTCAGCGGCTTGACCAGATGATGTATTACAGCCTTTTCCAACCTGCCACCTCCTTCGGCCAGCCTACCAGTGGCCAGGTGGTCCTCTCCTTTCGAACTATCACGGTGCGAGGTTAGGGCGCTTGCATCTGAGATGCTCGAGTCCCCTGCCAGATATTCTGGGCACGCCAAAAGTACAAAGGCAGGGAAAGCATTCTACCCGTGCCATCCGAATGGTAGCCCCTCTGGCAATCCTTTTGCTGCTCTTGCCAGTATCTTCCCGGGCCCAGCAGGGAAATGTCCTTATTGAATCGAGCGAACAGCTTTTCTGCACGCTTGCAGCGCTCAACGCCGCAGGTTACGGTGTGGGCACGGGAAACGCGGCAGGCAATTCCGTGCGGGCATACCTTGCCGGGAAACAGGTTCCCGTCATCGCGGACATCCGCACGTTTTATGAAGCCCACAAGGTTGTCGGCGATCCGGGAAGAAACCTGGGGCAATATATTTCCCTTGCCCTCCTGCTGGGACCTCCTCCGGATTTCAAACTGACTGTAGCTGCGGCTGATCTTCCGCCGGACGCCAAAAACGTAGCGGATCTGGTTCCGTTGCTCAAGCAGTTTTACAAGCAGGCGGAACTGGCTAATCTGTGGGCCCGGGCCAAGATCGATTTTGATTCTGCCGTCGAACGCTACAGCTCGCCGGTCCGCCGGAGGATCGAGCTGACCGACGCCTATCTCCGTTTTCCCTCGGGATCTTACCTCGGCCGGACCTACATCATCTATCTGGACATTCTTGGAGCGCCAAACCAGGTGCAGGCCCGCATCTATGGCTCGAACTATTACCTGGTGATCACGCCGTCCGAAAGGCTCAGGATCCACGATATCCGCCATCAATATCTTCACTTCCTCCTTGATCCGCTGGCGGTGAAGTACGGTCCCGAAATTCAGCACGCCTCGGCGCTCGAAGCGGTGGCAAGGAAAGCGCCGGCGCTGGGAAGTGATTTCAAGTCGGACTTTGCGCTGCTGGTGACCGAATGCCTCATTCGGGCCGTCGAGTTGCGGATGGACAAAATGCCTGCGCCGGATGCAAACAAGCAGATTGAACAATTGACCGCCTCGGGGCTTATCCTCGTGCCTTATTTTTATGACGCCCTGCAGCAGTTTGAAAAGCAGGACGCCTCGATGAGCAACTACTATCCGCAGATGGTCAAGGGCATCAATCCTGCCGAGGAAGGGATCCGGCTGGGCAAAGTGAAGTTTACGGAAGCTCCCAAACAGACCGCCGCGGCTGCCGCACGTACAGAGACCGAGCGGCTGCTGGATGAAGGCGACAACAACATTTATTCCGGCAACTACGAGGGCGCAAAAGCGGCCTTCGAACAGGTGCTCAGCAAGGACGCGAAGAGCGAGCGCGCCCTGTTTGGCATGGCCGTGGTGGCGAGCAACACTCGCAAGCCGGACCTGGCCCGGAAATACTTTGAAGATACCCTCGCCGCTGCCTCCGACCTTCGCATTGTGACCTGGTGCCACATTTACCTTGGGCGTCTGGACGATATCAGCGGCAGCCGCAACCAGGCCCTTGCCCAGTACCGCGCTGCATCTCTTACCGCCGGGCAGTATCCGGAAGCGATGCGCGCCGTTGAAACGGGCCTGCGCGAACCCTTCGGCATAGAACCGCCTCCATCGCCCGGACACTGACAACTTTTTTTTCGACTGCATATCGCACGCCCGTCACGCGCCGGCCCAACAGCGGCCAGCACGCACTCCTTGGCAGCAGTTATCAACTCCCTCGAATACCACGGCCGCCCGCCTCGGCCACCGCGTCCGCGATGCGGACTGCTGGAACGATCTCGCCCACATCGTGCACACGCACAATGTGCGCACCGTTAAGAATGGCGACGGCCACCGCCGCCGCATCCCCAAAGGGCAGGGAAGAGGCCACTTCGTCGGCGGCGAGGCCTGGAGCCCGCACCCTGCGGATTTTTGCAGCGCGATGCGGCACAAGCCCTTCGCCGTTGACGATGGCCCGAATGAACGACTTTCGCGAACTTCCCACCAGGATGGGCAGTTTGAAGCGCTGCAGGCGATCAAGATGGGCCATGATTTCAAAGTTCTGCGCCCGTGTTTTTCCGAAGCCCAGGCCGGGGTCGAGAATCAGTTGCCGGCGTCGAACCCCTTTCGCCAGCGCGCGTTCAATCGAGCGCGCCAGGCCCTCTTCAAGCGAGCGCCAGATGGACTTTGCAAACGGCCTCTGCTGCATCTCAAAGGGCCGTCCGCGAATGTGCATCAGGACCAGCGGCGCTCCGGTTGCGCGGGCCACCTCCGCAATGCGCGGATCAAAGCGCATGCCGCTGATGTCGTTCAGGACCGCGGCGCCTGCTTCGACGGCCTGCTCGGCCACCAGCGCCTTGGTGGTATCAATCGAAATCGGCACTGCGGGCAGCTTTCGGCGAATACCCCTGATCACTGGAAGCACGCGCGCGCATTCCTCTTCAGCGGAAACCGGGCGCGAGCCTGGGCGCGTTGATTCGCCGCCCACGTCAATCCAGTCGGCGCCCTGGCGCGCCATCTCCACTCCGCGACGAATGGCCGAAGCAGGGTCAAGATAGAGGCCGCCGTCGGAGAAAGAGTCCGGTGTAACGTTCAGCACGCCCATGATGAGCGTCCGCGCGCCCAGTTGAACCCTGCGGCCCATCACGCTGATTTCGAAATGCGGTCGCATCTTCATTCGCCCTGATGTTTGTTCCCGTGGCCTTGCTGCTGGGGCTGCCCGTTCGGGTTCGTGAGTCGGCCCGACGCACTAGAGTTGCCCAATGGCAGGTATGGTGTCAACACCGGAGGACGCTGCTCAACCTTGATGCGGTCTGGGGCTTGACCTGTATACCCACTTCAAAAATTGCGGACCTCGCCGTATACTGCCACTAAACGCCTATACTCATGCCGGTTTGAGCGTCAATTTAGCGTTCGAAATGGAGCAATCAGTTGAGTAAGAGCGAGAATCAGCCTTTTTAAATCAGGTTAATCAAGCTTTGCGCGCCGGTTTTCAGTGGTTGCGAGTGGTCTGGATTCTGGCAAACACCACTTATGTCGCGCAAGCTGGAGCGCCGGAGAGTGGGAGAATTCAATGAGGCACACTCGCATCATCGTCACCCGCTACGGCGGACCCGAGACACTTCAGGTGATTGAAGAAGAGCGGCCCGAGCCGAAGGCCGGTGAAGTGCGCGTGAGAGTGCTGGCCGCTGGCGTCTCTCTGCCCGATGTCATGGCGCGAGAAGGCGTTCATCCCGAAACGCCTCCAGTGCCTTTTACACCGGGATGGGACCTGGTTGGGGTGGTGGATCGCCTCGGTGCCGGTGTACGCGGAATCGAACCGGGCCAGACAGTTGCCGCAATGCCAATCCACGGCGCTTACGCGGAGTTCGTCTGCCTGGCGGAACGTGAACTGGTTCCCGTGCCAGCCGGATTGGATGCCGCCGAGGCTGTCAGCCTCATCCTGAACTACATCACGGCATACCAGATGCTGCATCGTTCCGCCGGCGTGAAGCCGGGCCAGCGAGCGCTCATCCACGGCGCGGCTGGCGGGGTGGGCACGGCGCTTTTGCAGCTTGGAGCCCTGCTCGGCCTCGAGATGTATGGTACCTGTTCATCGCGGGGAGCCGCAGCCGTTTCCGAACTGGGCGGCATTCCGATTGATTACCAGCATCAGGACTTCGTGAAAGAGATTCGCCGCCTCACGAACGACGGAGTGGACGCCGTGTTTGATCCCATCGGCGGCCCTCATCTGTGGCAATCCCGTAAGGCACTCCGCCCTGGCGGGAGGGTGGTGGGCTATGGCCTGATTACCTCGATACGAGGGGAGGGTTTGACGTCAGGCCATCCTGGTCGCCGTCAGCGTTTTCGTGGGACCGCGAAGTTCGGCTTGTACATTGCCGGCGGCTGGCTTCTTCCGGGCGGAAAACGGGTGGTCCCTTACAGTATCCAGACGCTCAAGCGGTTGAAACCCGAACTGTTTCGACATGATCTGACAACTCTACTTGACCTGCTTCAGCACCAGAAGGTCAAGCCGATCATCGCGCAACGATTTCCTCTTGCCGAGGCAAGGCAGGCACATGAGTTGCTCGGAAAAGGAGGCGTGATCGGCAAGCTGGTATTGCTGCCCTGAGTGGCGCGCGCTTTGAGCATTCGGGGCAAAAGCTGGAACGAAGCTTGGCGGTGGCTCCCTATCACGGCGCAGTGGTTGCAGGGTCGCCGGGGGAAACTTCATCGGGATCGTTGTATCGCGCTCCGTGGGGAGCCGGGACGGGGCCGCGCAGCAGGGGATCGTTGGTTGCCTGCATCCACGTATCCATCCGCTGGCGCATCTCGTCAAGCGTGGAGCGGTGGGCGGGATCGTTCGCCAGATTGCTCCGCTCGTTGGGATCGAAGACGAGGTCGTATAAAGCTTCCGGGGCTACTTCCTGTTTGGCCCATCCGTTTTTCAGCCAATAACTTTTGGTCAGGCCGTCATCGCAATTGGGCAGCACGGGATGGGTGCGGCCATCGTAATGGCGAATGTATTTCCATCGCTGGGTACGGACGGCGCGCTTGGGTTCGTAGCTGGCGTGATAGTTCACCTCAGAAAAAACGGCTTCATTGATTTCCTCTTTCTCGCCGCGAAGCACGGGCATAAAGGAACGCCCCTGAAGCCAGTCGGGCGGCTTGATCTCGAGCAGCTCGCAGAGCGTGGGATAGATGTCCAGTTGCGAGACGAGGGCGTCGCATACTTTGCCGCCGGTAAACCCTCCCGGACCTCGCATCACCAGATGCACGCCCATTCCGGCATCGTAGAGATTACATTTCATCATGGGCCAGGCGATTCCGTGGTCGGTGGTTGAAATCACCAGCGTGTTTTCCGCAAGACCCGCACTCTCTAGCGCAGCCAGCACTTCTCCCACGCCCCAGTCGAGCGTGCGGACGGTGGCGTGGAAGTCGGCCATGTCCTCGCGGCTGGCCGGAACGTCCGGAACGGGCGCGGGCGGCTGAAGATAGCGGCTGTCGTCGGCGGGCGCGGCCTTGTGATAGGGACGGTGAGTCTCAAAGAAGCCGACGGTCAGCCAAAAGGGCTGCCGGGGTTGGCTTTCGAGGAACCGAACCGCACGCGGGGTGACTTGCGCAACGCGGTTGCCGGGAACGACCTCGACGTGGTCGTAGCCAATTGTGCGGGGATCTCGGGCGATGTGCTGTAGGCCGATCAATGCGGAATAGTATCCGGCCTGGCTCCTCAAAGAGTGGACGATGTGATGCTGACGGCCTTCGGGCGTCATTGCGAAACCGCGGTGCGCCAGGCCCAGCATGCCGTTGCTGTGCGGGCACTCGCCCGTCAGCAGGCTGGCTCGGCTGGGCGAGCAGGTGGGGGCCGCATTAAACGCCTGCCGGAAAAGAATGCCTTCTTCTGCCAGGCGCTGGAGGTTGGGCGTGGGGACCGCGTGGCCATAAGGGCTGGTGAAGCGTCCGGTATCGTGCGAATGGATGTAAATGATGTTGGGATGTCGCGCCGTCGCGGGCAGGGAGCTTGAGCGTGCCGCGTTTGGGCCAAGGGCCGCTCCCATGGCGCCGGCGACCGAGGCCTTGAGAAAACCCCTCCGGCCCGAAACACCGTGCCGATTGACATTTGGCTTGTTCTCTTTCTCCATCGATGGACCTTCCTTTAAGTACGCGCCACGCGATGAGACACAGAGCGCTCGGAGCCGGGAATTATGCGGAGTCCGGACCATCCACACTTGCTTCTCCGGGCAACGGCTCCGCGACACCTCCATCAGCTACTTCGCGGGGGTAATCACGACATTGCGAAATGCCACCTGCCCTTGTTCGCCGCCCTGGAAATAGATCGGCCCTGGCGACCCTTCATCGCTGTCGAGCGCGCCGCCGGTAATGCCCGGAATCTCGCGGTGGTCAATTATGGTCTGGCCATCGTGGACCACGGTCAGCGTTCGTCCCACGAGGGTGATGTCATAGGTTTGCCATTTTCCCGGATTGGGCGGCACAGCCGGTTCCGGCGCCAGGAATCCGTAAACCGCGCCCATGCTGCGGTTGGGCGGAAGCTCTCCCGAATCCGCTGCGATCTGCACCTCGTAGCGGCCTCGCAGATACACGCCGCTGTTGGAATTGGGCCCGGGGTTAAACTCGACGTGCAATTTGAAATCCTCGAACTTGGAAGTCGAGATGATTTCAGAACTGTTCTTGTCCTTGATGAGCGTACCGTGTTCGATTTTCCAATCAGGCGTGCCCTTGGGATTGCTGAATCTCCAGCCATCGAAATTCTTGCCGTTGAATAATCGGATAGGTTTTCCCCATTCGGGAGCACCTTCGCGTTTGAGGGTGGGCGCTCTGCGCCCGGTCCACTGCCAGGCGGTCCCGTTCGGGTCCGTCGCCGTGCCCGAAAGCTGCCCGCCCGAGAGCTGCCCCTCGAGCTCAGTGCCGTTGCTGTAACCTATACCCTGGGGCGCCGTGAACTCGATCTTGTCACCGTCAAGCCGGATCTCGCCCGTGGGAGTCGCGTGGGCCCAGAATCCCACCATCAGACCCTTGGGCTGGCCTTGTTCCTCGGATATCTCGATCCAGGATGGACGCTGCTGTTTCGGCGTGGTTACGGTTAAATCCCAACGCCCCAGGAACGGCTTGATTGATTGGGCGCCTGAAGCCGGGGCTTCCGTCGAGTTGTTGGAACAGCCCCAGCCAACCAGCGATGCCGCCACCAGCAGAACCAGACACAACTTCCTTTGGCCTTTCATCTTCACCTCCGTCGCTCTTTGCTCCTCCGATTCATCCTGATCGATCAGGAGTCCTGCTCAGCAGGAGCGGTTATGCTGACCGCTTTGAGCAAAGTCCGTCCGCCGATTCTATCACCACAGAGCCGGATGTGCAGTCCCTGGGCGAGCTCGCGACATGGAACGGTCCCGTTCCGCCGCCCGTACCGACCGCGGGTGGCGTTGGACTCCGGCGATGCGGTCGGCCACGCTGGTGATGGCGGCGCACATCTACCGGCAGGGTCTGATGCGCACTTCTCCTTTGGAGGCCGCCATGGTTACCAACCAATTGCAGGCCGACTCCAAGCTGCCTCTGCTTTTAGCCGCAGATTTGGAACGCGGGCTGGCACCCCGGCTGAAGGACGTTCCCGATTTTCTCTGGCCCATGGCGTTTGGAGCTGTGGATGACCCGGCGGAGGCCGAACGCGTAGCGATGACCTCCGCTTTCGAGGTTCGCGATTCTTCCGATGATGACGACAACAGCCTCAGTAATCCTGAAGGTTGTCAGTTGTACATTTAGTTACGTTTTGAGTCCCGAAGAGCAACGACGTTTACTGGGTCGATTGACCGTGGGACATCCTTAGTCGCTGAAAAGAAATGATTTACTTTAACCAATTCAATCTTGTCTCGGACACTTCAGCAGCTTTTTATAGCCTGAAATCTAATTATGCCTTGTTCTTTTAATGCTTGTTCGTGTAAGATGCCCGTTATCAAATGCATGCCATATTCAAAATAGCCGTCTTGCCAGGCGATGGAATCGGACCGGAGGTAACCGAAGAGGCCCTCAAAGTCCTACGGGCGGTCGAGGGTGTGATCGGGCCCAAGTTCCGTTTTCAGACCGGATTGATTGGCGGCTGCGCAATTGACGCTACCGCTGTTCCACTTCCGCCGGAAACCATATCGATATGCAACAATGCCCAAGCCGTTCTTCTGGGCGCGGTGGGCGGGCCTCGATGGGATTCCCGGCGCCCGGACAGCCGCCCTGAGGCCGGACTTTTGCAGTTGCGGCAAAGACTCCGTGTTTTTGCGAACCTGCGGCCGGCGCGGGTTATTGATGCCCTGGTGGGCGTCTCGGCTCTCAAGCCTGCCGTCGTGCGCGGCACTGATCTGGTCATCGTTCGCGAATTGATGGGCGGAATTTATTTTGGCAATCCGCGCGGCATTTTTTCCAAAAATGGCGAGCGGATGGGCGTAAATACGGAAATTTATCGTGAGCACGAGGTTGAGAGAGTGGCCCACCGGGCCTTCCAGCTTGCGCGCCTGCGGCGGCGCAAAGTGACTTCGGTTGACAAGGCCAACGTTCTGGAGAGTTCGCGGCTATGGCGGGACGTGGTCATGCGGGTGGGTCAGTCCTATCCCGACGTCGAACTCAATCACCTCTACGTTGACAACTGCGCCATGCAGTTGATCGCCAAACCAACCAGCTTTGACGTCATCCTTACCAACAATATTTTCGGCGACCTTTTGAGTGACGAGGCTGCGATGCTGACGGGCTCGATTGGCTTACTGCCGTCGGCCAGCCTGGGAGAGCGATGTGGCCTGTATGAACCGGTACACGGGTCTGCGCCCGATATCGCCGGGAAAAAGCGCGCCAACCCCGTTGCAGCGATTGCATCCGTAGCGCTCATGTTGCGCTACTCCTTCCGAATGGAACGCCCCGCCGCGGCCATCGAGGCGGCCATAGAAAAGGTCCTGAGGAGCGGCGCGCGGACGCCAGACCTGCCGGGCCGCAAGCGCCCGATCTCAACCTCCCGCATGGGCAACCTGATTGCCGCTGAAACAACGAAGCTTCTTGCCTCCTCGCGCTTCCGCCCTGAAGAGAAGGTCTGAAACCGCTTTGATTTATTACCGGCACGGGACCCAAGTGGTTGACAACAATGTAGAACCCTGCACGCCACTGCCCGGCGGGACAGGCGGACCGGCGAGCCGGCGACGAAGACCATTGCAATCTTATTGGCTTTCGAGTTAATATTCAGTGCGGTCGGGGGGTGGCAGGCGGTTTTTTCGCCACAATCACGATGGCAGGAGCACATTTATGTGGTGGGAGAAGGACAAAAAGTCGCAACCCGATGTCCCATTGACACAGCCGACCGTTCCCGCAAACTCTAATTCTCCGAAGGTGGAAACCTCTATGCCTGAAAGTATTCGAAGAGATTCGAGCGGAAGTTCCCAGAGTCCGGTACAGGCCTCAATTGGCCGATCAATCGTCGTGAAAGGAGAACTGTCTGCAAACGAAGACCTTGTGGTTGACGGACAGTTCGAAGGGACTGTCAATCTGCAGGATCATTGCCTGACGGTAGGAGCCAACGGCAAAGTGAAGGCCGAGATCCTGGCCCGGCAGGTGGTCATTTACGGGGTCGTGAATGGAAACGTGAGCGCGCGTGAAAAGGTTGAAGTGCGGCGGACTGGCAATGTTACCGGAGACCTGAGGTCGGCCAGCGTCTCAATTGAAGAAGGAGCTTACTTCAAGGGCAGCATTGATATTCTCCGTGACGCAAAGCCGGAGGACCGCAAGCCTGTCCCGGTGTCTGCCGCATCCAAGGCTGGGAGCTAGCCGGGACGAGCGCTGCTTCAATTTCACACGCGGCGTGCAGGCCGCGCGCCAGACGGGCCAGTCCGCGCCGCCGCCAGCCGTCCGTCTGGCCGGCAAACCGAAATTTGATTGCGGGCTGCATAAGAGTTCGCCGATGTTTGGAGTAAAAATGCAGGAGGCTTCCCAGAAAAAGCCTCCCTCAGGTCAGGGTTCGGTCGTTTCCAGCCAGGCCCTTCGGTGGATCTGGAACTACCTGCAGGATGTTGAAAACCCTCATGTGCTCGACTGCGGCATCGTCTCGTCTGCTACCATCAACATCCTGATTGAGCGGCAAGCCAAAGTTTACGTGGCGGACCTGATCGCCCCTTTACAGCGCGGTGATCGTGCCTTCTGGCGGCAGGAAGACAAGCAAGCAGTATTCTGTACTGACGAACTTCTCCAACGATTACCTGCAATTCCTCCAGAGTCTCTCCAGTTAATCTGCTGCTGGCACCTGCTGGATGTTGTTCCGCGAGACAATTTGCCTCAAGTGGTCCGGTTTTTTCTCTCGCTCGTTGCGCCGGGAGGAATTTTCTTCTGCTTCCTCCGCGAACCCAACCTCGCCCAGGGCAAAGACGGGAGATGGTGGTTTGAGACCCTCACTACGCTCGGGGAGAAAGGCGAGGGCGCCGGTGCGTTTCCCTATCCGCCGCTGTCCAACCGTGAAATTGAAAAACTGGCCGGCGGCAGCGGACTGAAGACATTTCTCACCCGTTCACACCGCCGGGAAGTTGTAGTCCTGAAATCGTAATTGAGGTTTGAATGAAATTAGCGAAAATTCCAATTTTTTTGGCATCGATAGCCCTGGTGTTTGCTGCTGCGCCCTTATCCGGGCAGGACCTGGTTGCAAAGGCGCTCAGCAGTTTTCCCACCGACACCATCCGGCTGGAATTCTCAAGCCCCGCGACGCTGCGTAAGCTTCCCAATTACGCGAGTTTGCGTGAACATTACCTGGGCCCGCGTCTCAAGGAACTCGAGGATTCCATGGCTGAACTCGGCGTGAAGGAAAGCGACGTCGATCAACTCGTTTTAGGCTGGAACGGCGCTGGTTCAGACCTGAATCTTTATGGGTTTGTGGGAGGAACTTTCCGTTCCTCAGTGCTCGACGCGCGGGCGACTGAAAGAAGCCTTCCTCCGCAGCAGATCGGAGGCAAGACCGGCTATTGCCTTGGCGCGGGGCTGGAGACCCAATGCGTTGTCGTCATCAGCCCCACCGAAGGCGCCTTTGGGACCCTCGCTACTCTCAGCCAGATTATGCAATCTCTCAACGTAGGGGGTGATTCGATTGGGTCGAACGACAGCTTCGCCCGAGCGGTGAAGCAGGAGCAGACCGACGCTCCCATCTGGGGGGTCGCTGTCGAATCCGCTGTGGCCTCCTGGTTTAAAGGCTGGATGCCCAGGCAGAGTGCGGTTGACATGGACTGGGCCAAGGTATTCCAGGGTGTCGATGCTCTGGGATACAAGGTCCAGACCGGCAGCAACATCCAATTGGACCTGGCAATGTTCTGCAAGTCAGAGGACTACGCAGGAAGTCTGAGGCAGGTGCTGGAAGGATTGAAACTGGCCCAGCAGATTGCCTGGCAGAATCAGTACCCCAGCAAGTCGAATCCTTTCCAAAAGATGGAGCTATCGCAGACGGGCAGCCAGATCGGCATCAATATCGTGGCGAATTATGGAGACATCGGGGGAGCCGGGTCGCCGCCCCTTTCCCAATGAAGGCGTCGCGAAAAGAAGTTTTGAGGTCTTCTTACACCAGACCCGGAACTGTTAACGAACTAAGGAGCCGAATGCTGCAACCCGTCATGGGAGGCACATTCACGTTACTTCCCCGCCTGATTAAAAATTCGTAGCTCAAAAATGCCGCAGCGCTGGCAGGGGCGGCCACGGTCAGGGCGGTCGAGCCCGCGAATGCCAGCTTGGCCGCCGTAAGTCCGCCGACACCGACTGCGCCGGTGAGGAAGTTCCTCCAGGAAGCTCGCCTGTGCCCGCGAACGTGCCCTTCTGCGTCGAGAGTTCCCATCAGGTCCTTGCGGCTGTCGAGGTGGGTGATGATCGCCGTAACAGCGACCATGTGGCCGTCAGGCAGCGTCACATGGTCAAAGCGAAAGGCGATTTCGCCATTGTGCCTCATCCAACTCGGCCGATGGATTGAAGTGATGTGCCCGTCGAACAATGTTCCCTTGGGCAGGGCCACCTCGCCGTTGATGTACACCGGCTCCGTCATTTCAGCCGAGACCGGGTCATTAACATGGCTGACCAGCGTGTGCATTCCTGAGATAAGCCGCGCTTTCACCAGTGTCTCCGCCGGAATCGTCAACGCGGACGTACTTCCTGCGGTGACATCTGCGCGGTTTAATGCCACCACGCGGTGGGCCAATACTTTTCTACCTGCTGCGGAGCACAAAGACGCCGTCAGCACGAGCACCCCTAAAACGGCAACTACTCGTCGCATTGATTTTCCTCCTAATGCGTGTAGAGTTGTGCGTGCTTTGGGCCCAAGAACTTTATTCTTCGCCCGTCTCAAATCGCTGCCCAATGACTCTTTCCTGTCATCAATAGATTCGCTTGGGAACCTTAACCTTCCCGCATGACCTCAAATTGTAAGGCAGTTTTCCGAATTCGTTTTCAAGAACTTGTAAAGACAGTGTAAAAACACGTGCGGCCCAGCGAGCCCCACAAGAACAACTCTGCAAATGATATTCCCGACCCAAGGGAAAGGCCCGTCTATTCTATCCCACTTTGGTCACCTTGTCTGCCTGTGGTCCTTTCTGGCCCTGAACAATCTCAAATTCGACAGAATCCCCTTCCTGAAGGGCCTTGTACCCGTCGCCCTCGATCGCCGAATAATGGACAAATACGTCGGCCCCCTCTTCCTGACCAATAAATCCGTAGCCTTTGCTGTTATTAAACCACTTAACCTTGCCTTGAAGTCGTGCCACTGCCGTCCCTCCTTAATCGTCGAGCGTTAGTGGCCGCGATATTCCGGGAGGGTAAAAAAACAAAAGGCCAGGAACCGCCCTTGGCTCCCAGCCCAGTCTCAACAATAATATCCCGATGCGACCACCGCACAAACTCCCTGGCGCTAAAGTATATAGTTAGGAATCGGCTTGTCAAGAGAATATTGACTTTTAAGTAGAGGTCACAAAGAGTACTAGCGATTGCGGTTAGCCTTTGCGACACGCCCCCTCCAGCGGTCCCAGAGCAGCCCCACAAGCGTTTTACCATCGGCGATCCTGTTCTCGCGCAGAAGCTTATCAAGCTGGATTTTCGAAAATTCGGCCACCTCGATCCGCTCGTCGTCTTCCGGGCTGGCTTCGACGAGCGTTAAATCCCGGGCTTCCACAAGGTGCATCTGTTCGGTCAAAAATCCCGGGCTTGGATAAAACGAGAAGAGCCGCTTCAGGGAACCGGCGCGGTACCCCGTTTCTTCCTGCAGTTCACGCCTCGCCGCGCGGGTGACGCTCTCGCCGGGATCCATGGACCCAGCGACCAGCTCCCACAGATGTCTCTGCGTCGCGTAGCGAAATTGCCGGACCATGACAATGTTCCCGTTCGTAAGCCTTGGAATGATGACGACCGAACCGTGATGCTCCACGATTTCGCGGGTCACTTCGACCCCGCCGGGTTCGACGACGCGGTCGAGCTTAAGCCGAACGATCCGTCCATTGTAAAGGCGCTTGCTGCTCAGAACTCGAACACCGGATTTCATACCGAGAACAGTATCCTCCATCATCCGACGCAGTTATCTCCCAGCGACAATCGCTCGAGGGGGACGCAGCCGTGCTGGTCAGGCGGAGATCGCAAACTTCTCGATGACAGACTTTGCGCCCTTCGTGTCCTTGGCAGCCTTCAGAGTGTCGCGGGCCTGTTCCATCGCATTTTTGAGCTTGGAATACTTCTCGATCTTGCCTTTGGCCGCGGCAACCTGTGGCTGAGTGGCTGCGGGGTCCTTGGCTGCCTTGTCCAGGCAATCCATCAGGCTGTTAACAATTCCCAGTGCGAGCGTGAGCCGGGAGAGGCAGCTCTGCTGGTGGTAATCCTTTGTGAAATCTGAAAGGCTTTCTTTTTTTACCGTTCCGACCAGATCGCCAATGCTTTGGACATAGCTTTGGACCATCCCTTCGTCGTCGCTACAGATTTGTGCGTGGAGCGAATGGAGGACCGGCAGCCCGAACAAAAGAAGTCCCGTAAGGATAAGTGGTAGGATCCGGCGTTTCATAGCCGCTCCTTTCTAAGACAGGAAGACGTGCGTTGTTGGCCGGCTCCGCCTGGAGCCGAGAGGGCCTGTTTCGGGCACATGTTAACATAATTGAGAGGCCAGGGAAGGGAATTCCTGTCCTGGGCGGCGAGGGGTGAAGACCCGGCTGGGAAGAGTGCCGGGAGCACTGAGTTTCCGGCAGGCTGGTATACTGTCTCTCGCATGGACCCATCGGGTCTGGATTCAGAAACCAACGGGAAGGTCCGCGATGAAAATTTCCGCGCTCATCGTAGATGATGAGCAGCCCGCAAGGGACGAACTGGCTTACCTGCTCAGGAATGTTCCGGAGGTTGAAATTGTGGGGCAGGGCAACAATGGCGTGGAAGCGGTGGGCCTGGTCCGCGAACTGGGTCCTGACCTTGTATTTCTGGACGTCCAGATGCCCGGCCTGGACGGCTTTGGCGTCATCAAGAAGCTGCTCGACCGGAATGCGCATCTGCCTTACTTTGTTTTTGTCACCGCCTATGACCACTATGCCGTGCGGGCATTCGAGGTCAACGCCGTTGACTATCTCCTGAAACCCATCGAGCGACACCGGCTTGACAAGGCCTTGCAGCGGGTGAGAGGAATGGTGGAGGCGTCTGAAGCTGCATCCCAGAAGCTTGACCGCCTGGTGCAGATGATCGAAGAGCGTCCTGGCGCGCAGTCCAGCAAGCTTGTTGTCAAGAGCGGAAACCGCATGGTGCTTGTGGACGCTTCCGACATCATTTATGCAACCATCGATGACGGCGTGATCAGAATTGTGACCAAAGACCTGGACGGCCAGTCGAATTTCCGCACTGTGGAAGAACTGCAAAATAATCTGGACCCCAACACGTTCTGGCGGGTCCATCGCTCCTACCTTGTCAACGTAAACCGGATTAAAGAAGTCGTTCCCTGGTTCAAAAGTTCATATCAACTGAAGATGCAAGACCGCCAGGAAACGGAAATTCCGGTCAGCCGCGCGCAAACGCGGAAGCTTCGGGAACTGTTGAACCTCTGAAGGATCCCGCCTGCACTTCGGGTCAATACTTGTCTCGCCGGTCCCCTTCTGAGGCATGGGCTGGAGCTTCTTTCGAAGCTTGGCGGAAATAGATTTGCAACGCCTCGATGAGGCCGTCGATCGTCGAGTCCGCAGCTTCCATCGAAACCTCCAGGCCGTGCTGGCGCACGGTCTCCGAAGTGATGGGGCCTATGGACGCGATGGCCGTGCGTTCCAGGATTGTGCGAAGGCCGGCGTTCTCGATGAGACCCACAAAGTTAATCACCGTGGACGAGCTCGTAAAAGTAATCGCATCCGGCACAGGAGTGAGGAGACGCTCAAGTTCACCCGCTGGGAAATCAGGCCGCACCGTTTCATAGGCTTCAACAACCTCCACGCGGGCGCCGCGCCCCTCGAGCGAGCGTGGCAGAATGTCGCGCGCCACTTTTGCCCGCGGAATCAGGAACCGCTTCCCGCGAATCTCGTCTCGACTCAGGCGCTCGATCAGCCCTTCTGCCCTGTATTCCTCCGGCAGAAAATCAGCTCGGATTCCTGTGGCCGCAAGTTCAGCCGAGGTGCCGGGCCCGATTGCGCCGATCACCAGTCCTTTCAAGTCGCGCAGATCACGGCCACATGCGATGAGGCGGCCGAGAAATTTCCTGACGCCGTTGGCTGAAGTGAAGAGGAGATAGTCGAATTCTTCCAGACGGCCAATGGCTTCGTCGAGCGGCTGCCAGGATTGCGGATCGCGGACCTCGATGGCCGGGACCTCGACGGCTTCAGCTCCCAGGTTTTCGAGCGCCCTTCGGAGGGCCTCGGATTGTCCTTGCGCCCGCGTGGTCACAATACGCCTTCCGAAAAGCGGCAGGCGCTCAAACCAATTCAATTCCTCGCGCAGCGCGGCAACATTTCCCACCACGATGATGGCCGGCGCTTCGATGCCGCCAACCCTCGCGGCGATATCAGCCAGACTGCCGGTAACGGTTTGTTGCGTGGCGCGCGTTCCCCAGAAAATAACCGCGGCGGGAGTGCCCGGGTCCTTTCCTCCTTTGATCAGGGCCGCGCTGATTTCGGGCAGATTCCGGACTCCCATGAAAAGGACGAGAGTGTCCGCTCCGGCTGCGAGTTTTGCCCATTCGACACTGTTGGACGGCTTGGACGGATCTTCATGGCCGGTCACGAAAGTGACGCTCGATGACAGGTCGCGGTGGGTCAAGGGGATCCCCGCATAAGCCGGAACTGCATAGCCCGACGTAATGCCCGGCACAATTTCAAAACGGATGCCCGCCTTCGCCAGGGCCTGCGCCTCTTCGCCGCCGCGTCCGAAAATGAACGGATCTCCGCCTTTCAGCCGGACGACAACTTTTCCTTGCGCCGCCCTGTTCACCAGCAACTCGTTGATGGCCTCCTGCGAGGAACTCTTGTGGCCCGGCCGTTTGCCCACGCAGATCTTCTCGCACTCCGGCGGCGCGTATCGCAGCAGGTCCTCGTTGGCGAGAAAGTCGTAGATAATGACATCAGCGCGTTCAAGGGCCGCCTTGCCCTTGAGCGTCAGCAGACCGGTGTCGCCCGGCCCGGCGCCGACAAGATATACCTTTCCGCCCATATCAACTCATCAGGCACAGACGTGCTCGCGTTATTGGCGCGGCCCCGGTCACACTCTATTTTGGGTCCGGCCCTGGATGGCTTAGCAGTTCGCGCGCACCCTTTCCAATGAGATCCTTTGCCACATGCTCGCCCAGTTCTTCCGGATTGTCCGGCCCACCCGTGGCCGTTGCCCGGACCACCTGCCTGCCGGCAGGGTCTGCCACCACGCCGGTCAGGTGTAATTTGCCTGACAGGTGTTTTGCATACGCGGCGATGGGAAGCAAGCATCCGCCTCCCAGCGCCTTGAGCATGACCCGTTCCGCGCGGACGGCCTGGTGAGTGGCTGGATGGTCGAGCTCCGCAACCGCCTCTTTCACCGCCGCGTTCTGCGTCCGGATTTCGATGGCGAGCGCTCCCTGTCCGACGGCCGGGCAAATTTCATCTTCCCGGAAGCAGCTTGTGATGCGCGAAGCAAACCCCAGGCGCTTTAAGCCGGCGGCGGCCAGCACCAGGGCTTCGCAGTCGCCTCGCTCCAGTTTTTGCAACCGTGTGTCCACATTGCCTCGCATCGGGACAACGTCAAGGTCAGGACGCAAGGCCAGCAGTTGGGACTGCCGTCGCAGGCTGCTGGTGGCAATGCGCGCGCCGGCTGGAAGGTCCTCGAAAAGCAAGCCGCCTTTGGAGACCAGGGCGTCGCGCGGGTCCTCGCGTTCCGGGACCGCTGCCACGCCAAGGCCTTGGGGCAGGTCCGTCGGAAGGTCTTTCATGCTGTGGACGGCAAGGTCCACCTGCCCGGCCACGAGCGCCTCTTCAATTTCCTTGATGAACAGCCCTTTGGTCCCCGAGGCGGCAAGCACCGCATTCGGCAGCTTGTCACCACTGGTCTTGATGATTTCGATTTTGACCTCGTGGCCGTCGGACTCCAGGCGCTCCTTCACCCAGTTTGCCTGCCACAGAGCGAGTGAGCTTCCGCGCGAACCGATGATAATCTTCATGAAATCGTCAATCAACTTAAGATGTACCGCGGGATTGCAGAACGATCATTCAAAGTTGAAAAGCTGCGACCTGATGCTGATGACGCCCAGCGGCGCAGTGCGTCATTCAGAAACGCCGAACATCTTGCGGACTAGTGATACCAGCGAACTCTGTTCCGGGCGGCCGACGCCGCTCTTGAGTTCAGTAATCGGGCCATGCAGGATCTTGTTCAGGATGCCGTGCGTCAGCGCATCGATGGCCTCGCGCTGCTGGGGCGTCAGGTCACCCAGCCGGCCGCGGTAGCGCTCCACTTCATTTTCGCGAATGGCTTCAAGCCTCTGCTCCAGCGCCACGATCGTAGGGACAACTTCCCGCGAGGCGAGGCGCCGCATGGCTTTCTGCACTTCCTGCTGAATGATTTCCTCCGCCCAGATGGCTTCCCGTTCCCGCTGCTTCTTGTTGGACTCGACCACCTGGCCGAGATCGTCAATATCGTACACGAACGCGTTGTCAAGTTCGTTAACCGCCGGATCGACGTTGCGCGGCACCGAAATGTCCACAAAAAACATCGGCCGGTTCTTCCGCGCCGCAAGCCAGCGTTCGGCGTGGTGACGGTGGATGACGTAGTGCGGGGCGGCGGTCGAGCAGATGACGATATCGGCTTTTTCAACGTGGTCCAGCATCTGCTCGATGCGGATTGCGGTGCCGTGAAATGCTTCTGCCAGTTCAACCGCCCGCTCATAGGTGCGATTGGCCACCAGAATGGCGCCCGCGCCGCTCCGAATAAGGTTCCTGGCGGCAATTTCACTCATTTTGCCTGCGCCGAGCACCAGGATGGTTTTGCCTGTCAGGTCGCCGAAGATCTTCCGCGCCAGTTCAACGGCCGCGTAGGAGACAGAAACGGCCGATTCGCCGATGGCGGTGTTTCGCCGCACTTTGCGCGCCACGGCCAGGGCCTGCAGGCTGATCTCATTCAGAGCGCCGTTCAATGCTCCCGCCTGGCGCGCCGAGGTGTAGGCCTGCTTCAACTGCCCAAGGATTTGCGGCTCGCCCACGATCATCGAATCCAGGCTTGATGCCACGCGAAAAAGGTGTTCGACGGCCCCCTGCTGGCGATGCTGATAGAAGTGGTTTTCGTAGAGCGCCAGGTTGCATTGATGGTGGTCGGCGAGGAAATTGCGAATGATGGGTATCGGCGCAACGCCATCCCGGGCATTGGCAGCCACTTCCACTCGATTGCAGGTAGAGAGAATCAGGCCCTCTTCAATGCCTTCCCGCCGCACGAGATCGGCGACGGCTTCCTGAAGCCGCGATTCCGGAATGCTCATCCGTTCGCGGATTTCCACGGGCGCCGTCCGATGGTTGATTCCCACAAGAGCGAGATTCATTTTCCCTTCACTTCACCCATCCACATCATCTTCCCGTCAACGCCCCGGCAGTAGGTGATCTGCATCGCATTACGGGGCGCCGCCCAGGCGCGGCAGGTAGCCGTGCCAGCCGCTCACAAAGCTGATGCCCACAAACGTCACCATGATGGCCGCGAAGCCCAGAATGGCCACATAGGCGGAGGCCCGTCCGGGCCAGGTACCGCTCAATCGCACGGAAAACAGAAATAGATAGATGAGCCAGGTGATCAGCGCCGCCAGTATCTTGGGATCAAGTTCCCAGGCGCCGTGCCACGTCCGCGCCGCCCAGACGAACCCTGTCAGGATTCCAATCGTCAGGAAGGGAAGTCCGAACTTGAGCGACCGAAAGTAGAGCTGGTCGCATACTTCGAGCGACGGCAGCCAGTAATAGGTTTGCCGGGGGTTTTTGGATTTCAACTGGCTTTCCTGGACGAGGAACATGACAGCCGCGATGAAGGTAAGAAAAAAACCCACGTAGCCCAGCATGATGCAACTGATGTGGACCATTAACCAGCCGCTGCGGAAGGCCGTGGACTGGAACGTCGGCCCTGGCCGGAGCGCCGAGAACAGGGTCAAAACAAAAACCAGCGGCAGCATGAAAATACCCAGGACGTTGATTCGATAACGCAAATAGGCCAGAAAAAAAGCGAGCGTCACCAGAAAGGCGAAGAACGAAAGGGCGCTCTGCACGTCAATGACCGGAAGGCGATGCAGGTCAATCGCTCTGGCAATGAGCGACGAGGCGTGCAGCGCCAGGCCCGCGCCAAGAGCTGCCAACGCCGCGGAGGGCAGCGACGGCCGGCGCCGTATGACGGAAGGCGCCGTCAGCACAATCCCCACGAAATAGAGGACCAGCGCCAGCCACAATAAGACGGAATACATAGGCTCCTCTGAAAGGCTCTAAATCTCATTATTATAGCACCCGCAGCCGCGTGCCTGGACGGCGCCGCCGGTACCGAAGGGGTGACTCAGTTTGAGCCCTGCACGATCGCCCAGCCTCGGCCAAAAGCACGGCCAAGAGTGGCCGTGCCACAGCGCCGCCCGCCGAATCCGCGCTTCCCAGGGTGATACAATGTTTCTTTCGCGAATCCGCTCAGGAAATTGTTGCGCGCTCGAGGCGTCTTCTCGCCGGTTGGTCATTTGACAATCTGACGGAGGAAAAACCATGGCGCATCCCCTGGCTGGCAAGCCGGCCGAACCTTCCATGCTGGTGAATGTTCCGCGGCTGATCACGGCCTATTATGCCGGGCGGCCTGACCCATCCGTACCGGCAGAGAGGGTGGCCTTTGGAACTTCCGGGCACCGCGGCACGTCCCTTTCCAACTCCTTCAATGAGGCGCACATCCTGGCCATCAGCCAGGCCATCTGCGGCTACCGCCGCGAGCAGAAAATCAGCGGACCGCTCTTCCTGGCCAAAGATACCCACGCGCTCTCGGAGCCTGCTTACGCCACGGCCCTCGAAGTCCTGGCGGCCAATGAGATTGACGTGATGATCGACCGCGACGATGGCTATACGCCCACGCCGGTGCTCTCGCGCGCCATCCTCACCTATAATGCCCAGCCGAAGACGGAGCGCGCCGACGGGATCGTGATTACGCCTTCGCACAATCCTCCCGAAGACGGCGGCTTCAAATACAACCCTCCGGACGGCGGCCCGGCCGATACCACCATCACAAGCTGGATTGCCGCTCGGGCAAATGCTTTGCTGGCTGGCGGGCTTGGCGAGGTCCGCAGAATTCCATTGGCACGAGCTCTGAAGTCTCGAAGCATCCACAGACATGACTATGCAACGGCCTACATTGACGACTTGAATGCTGTGGTTGACCTCGAGGCCATTCGCGGCGCGGAACTCGACATCGGCGTCGATCCCCTGGGCGGAGCAGGTGTGGCCTATTGGGACCGCATCAGCGATCGGTACAACATGCCTCTTACTGTGGTTAATAAACTGGTTGATCCCACCTTCCGTTTTATGACGCTCGACTGGGACGGCCAGATTCGCATGGACTGTTCGTCGCCCTACGCGATGGCGGCACTGATCTCGCTGAAAGACCGTTTTGACGTGGCTTTTGCCTGCGACACGGACCACGACCGCCACGGCATCGTTACGCGCAGCGCGGGCTTGATGAACCCCAACCATTACCTGGCGGCGGCGATTTCCTATCTGTTCCAGAACCGCCCGGAATGGCAGCCCCGGGCCAGCGTGGGCAAGACGCTGGTGAGCAGCGGCATGATCGATCGCGTGGCGGCCAAATTGGGCCGCAAGCTGGTCGAGGTCCCGGTCGGCTTCAAATGGTTCGTCGAGGGGCTGCTGGACGGTTCGCTGGGATTTGGCGGCGAGGAGAGCGCCGGAGCGTCATTCCTGCGGCGCGATGGCATCGTCTGGACCACCGACAAAGATGGCATCATCATGGGCCTGCTGGCGGCCGAGATGACCGCGGTGACGGGCCGCGATCCCGGCGAACTTTATGCTGAACTGACAGCCGAATTCGGCTCGCCCGCCTACCAGCGCATCGATGTTCCCGCCACCGCTGAGCAGAAGGCGGTCCTGAAAGGACTCACGCCCGAGCAGGTGAAAACTTCGTCGCTGGCCGGGGAAAAGATTGAAGCGATGCTCACCACCGCTCCCGGCAATGGCCAGCCCATCGGCGGACTGAAAGTGGTAACCGCAAACGGCTGGTTCGCCGCCCGGCCCTCCGGCACGGAAGACGTTTACAAAGTCTACGCCGAAAGTTTTATCGGCGAAGACCATCTGCACAAAATCCAGGAAGAGGCCCGGCAGATTATCTCCCGAGTGTTTGCCGAGGCAGGAGCGAAAAGCGCCTCAGGGTAGGCGGAAACTAGCCCTTTTGCTCCTGAATTTAGCCCGAGCATGTAGCCTGGGCGGCATTTTCTGCTGTCGTGTGTTTTCAGCGACATCGGTAGCTTCGTTTTCCGGTTCGTTCCGGTTCGTTTTTTCCACAGGAACGTATTTTCAATAACTTCTCCGCTTTGTTTTCCGGTTCGTCCCGGTTTGTTTTTGGGTTCAGATTTTTTGTTTTCAGAAGCTTCTCCGGTTTGTTTTTCAAAATAACACCTTTTTCTGTCCCATTTTCCCCAAAAAGCCAGGAAACTAGCCTTTTCGCCCCCGGATGGATCGTACTGTCTAACGGTTGTCATTTTGCCTGGCGCACCGGTCCTAGCGCCCAACGGCAAGACTACTACACTAGGCCAGAGTTGTCAAGTAAAATCGCGCGCGATGATTGTTTCAGGGGATCGAAGCTCCCTGGCTGGGAAGGCCTGGCAAAGGTCGGAGCTAACAGAGTCTGTGTGGCAACTCCATCTTGACACCTGGTTATAATGCGGGTGAGAGGAGATCCGCAGATGAAATTTTTTGATTACAATCCCGATCAAGCTTACCTGCTGCCGCCCTCG